>NZ_JASCOM010000275.1:0-7529 GCF_029959925.1 Pseudomonas sp. PS02303 | reverse complement strand
TGTTAAAAAAACCCGCAAAACAGCCCCCGTTGGGGCCCCCCGCGGGGGGGCCCCCACAAGGGAGGTGGTGAAAACCTGGATTGCAGAAAGCACAAAGGGGAGCCGAGGCTCCCCTTTAATTTTCGTCGCACGTGCTCTTTTTTTATTATTGAGGGGCGGTCTGTTGTTGTTTTTAGTGACCGTGACCCTTTACCGCTGTTTTTGTCGATCCCCATCCGGGATCAAGAGCAAACGTATTTTTTTGAGCGCTGATCTACTTTTTCGCTGAGCGATCCAACCAGTTCGGGAGCTACCTGAAGGTAGTTTTATTGTTCTCTGCCCGGTTGCGGGTTACTCCGAAAAGCACCCTGAAAAGCATATCCTCTCCAAAAAAATCTGTTAGCTGCGTCTCTGCCGTGTTGTTTTTGTTATGTCAGAGTCGTTACGTCTTATTTTTATTGGGTTTGCCGCTTTTTTTGTTCTTGTTATGCAGTAGAGATAGCAGAAGCCGTGCCAACTTTAAAAAATCCTTACAAATCAACTATTTAACTTTTTGTGAGATTTTTCCTTCGGGTGAAACCAGACAATTTGTTTCCGTGTTACTCGCTTGTGTCCCACGTTTCAGGCACAGCGGTAACACCCGCACGCCTCACTGTGCGCTGCGAGCCTTGGCCACGCGCGAACCGGTCGGTCGCCCCAGCACGGAGCAAATCTGCTGGCCGGCCAAAATCAGAGCGTCCAGATCAATGCCGGTCTCAATACCGAGGCCGTTGAGCAGGTAAACCACATCTTCGGTGGCGACGTTACCGCTGGCGCCCTTGGCGTAAGGGCAGCCGCCGAGGCCGGCGATGGAGCTGTCGAACACCGCGATACCTTCCAGCAGGCTGGCATAGATGTTGGCCATGGCCTGGCCATAAGTGTCGTGGAAGTGCCCGGCCAGTTTTTCACGCGGCACTTGGGCCGAAACCACCTCGAACATCTTGCGGGTCGCGCCGGCGGTGCCGGTGCCGATGGTGTCACCCAGGGAGACTTCATAGCAGCCCATCGCGTAAAGCTCGCGGGCGACGTGGGCGACTTGTTCGGGAGCGACGTTACCTTCGTAAGGACAGCCCAGCACGCAGGACACGTAACCACGCACGCTGACGCCGTGTTGCCTGGCCGCATCCATGATCGGCACGAAGCGCGCCAGGCTTTCGCTGATCGAGCAATTGATGTTGCGTTGCGAAAACGCTTCGGAGGCCGCGGCGAACACCGCGACTTCCTTGACCCCGGCCGCGATTGCATCCTCAAACCCGCGCAGGTTGGGGGCGAGTGCGCCATAGGTCACACCCGGTTTGCGCTGGATTTGCGCAAAGACGTCGGCGGAGCCGGCCATTTGCGGCACCCACTTGGGTGAAACGAAACTGCCGACTTCGATATAGCCAAGGCCCGCAGCGGTCAGCGCGTCGACCAGTTGCACCTTGTCCGCAACGCTGATGGGTTGGGCTTCGTTCTGCAGGCCATCACGGGGACCGACTTCGACCAAACGTACATGAGAGGGTAGGGACATGGGAATCGACCTGCTGTAATTGTCTGAATGTTCAGCGAATCCCGTAGGAGCGAAGCTTGCTCGCGAACGCGGTATGTCATTCAACGTTGGTGTCGACTGATGTGACGCTTTCGCGAGCAAGCTTCGCTCCTACAAGTATCCGGAATGTTTATTGAGCGGGTTGCTGGCTCTTGATCGTCTGCTCCAGCGCCTGGGTGCAGCGCTCCTGCGCGGTGTCCAGTTCCAGTTTCATTTGCTCGATATCGAGCATCTGCTGCTCCAGCTGTTCGCGGCGCTCGGCGATCTTGCTCAGCATGGTTTGCAGCTGTTTCTGGTTGCCGCCGGTGGGGTCGTAAAGTTCGATCAGCTCGCGGCATTCAGCCAAGGAAAAGCCAATGCGCTTGCCCCGCAGGATCAGCTTCAGACTGACCTTGTCACGGGGCGTATACACGCGTTCCTGGCCACGGCGCTCAGGGCTGAGCAGGCCTTGCTCTTCATAAAAGCGAATGGCCCGCGTGGTGATGTCGAGCTCGCGGGCGAGGTCTGAAATGCTATAGGTCTGGCTGCTCATGGAAGCGCTCGAAGAAGGTCATGGCGCTAAGCTAATGGCAGGTTGACGTTTACGTCAAGGGGCGTGAATTGCTGGCGTCCTTGCTGGCCTCTTCGCGAGCAGGCTCGCTCCCACATTGGATCTGCAAGGAACACAACATCTGTGTGTGCAGAGATCCCTGTGGGAGCGAGGCTTGCCCGCGAAGAACGATGACGCGGTCCGAAGCCTTACACCTTATCGAGCTTCTTCTCATGCGCCGTCACTTGCTGGCACAACTCGATCATCTGTTCGCGCATCCAGCGGTTGGCCGGGTCCTGGTCAGTGCTTTCGTGCCAGTAGAGGTGCGTTTCCACCGGCGGCACGTCGTTGACCGGCAGGTTCACCGAATACAGGTCATGACGACGGGCGAAGCGCTCCGGCACGGTCATGACCATGTCGGTCTGCTGCAACACCTGGGACGCCATCAGATAATGCTGGGAGCGCAGGGCAATCTTGCGCTGGATGCCCATTTTCCCCAGGGCCAGGTCGACGTGACCCAGACCGCTGCGGCGGCTGGAGATATGAATGTGCGTCAGCGACAGATAATCATCGAGGGTGAATTTCTCCTTGCCCGCCAGCGGATGGCCCTTGCGCATGGCGCAGACGTAGCGGTCTTCCATCAACTTGACGTGACGCACCTGCGGGTCAGTGTTGAGTGGCGCATCCACGGCGAAATCGAGACGCCCGGCCGCCAGTTCCTTGGTGGTCTCGCGGCGCTTGGACAGAAAACTTTCGATGATCACCGTCGGCGCCAGGCGGCGCAGGCGCTGGAACAGCGGTGGCAGAATCACCGCTTCGGTCAGGTCGGTCATGCTGATGCGATACGTCTTGACCGCTTGCAGCGGGTTGAAAATCCGGCTTTCCTGCACCGACACCCGCAGCAGGGAGAGCGCGTTACGCACCGGTCCGATGATGTTTTGCGCCATCGGCGTCGGCACCATGCCTTGCGCCGTGCGCACGAACAATGGGTCGTTGAAGGTCTCGCGCAGGCGGGCCAGAGCGTTCGAGACGGCTGGCTGAGTAATGCCGACAATCTGCCCGGCTCGGGTCAAATTGGCTTCGGTGTAGATCGCGTCGAAGACGATGAAAAGGTTGAGGTCGACCTTGCTCAGATTCATTGCGCTGCACTCTTATTGTTGGTTCTCAATCAGCCGATCATATATCGGTGATGAATGTTAATACACGCCGAGAATAGGCTAGGTAAATTATCAACGCTGTTCTAGCATCGATGCATGACCTAAAACAACCTCTGCCCAAGAAGGTAATTGCTCATGGATTTCGCTTATTCGCCCAAGGTTCAGGAACTGCGTGAGCGCGTGACCGCGTTCATGGACACTTACGTTTATCCCGCCGAAGCCGTGTTCGAGCGCCAGGTCGCCGAAGGCGATCGCTGGCAGCCGACCGCGATCATGGAAGAGCTCAAACTCAAGGCCAAGGCCGAAGGGTTGTGGAATCTGTTTCTGCCTGAGTCCGAACTCGGTGCCGGCCTGACCAACCTCGAATACGCGCCATTGGCGGAAATCATGGGCCGCTCGCTGCTCGGTCCTGAGCCCTTCAACTGCTCCGCACCGGACACCGGCAACATGGAAGTGCTGGTGCGTTACGCCAACGAAGAACAGAAACAACGCTGGCTCGAACCGCTGCTGCGCGGCGAGATCCGCTCCGCGTTCGCCATGACCGAACCGGACGTCGCTTCGTCCGACGCCACCAACATGGCTGCCCGCGCTGTGCGTGACGGCGACGAGTGGGTGATCAACGGTAAAAAGTGGTGGACCTCAGGCGCCTGCGACCCGCGCTGCAAGATTCTGATCTTCATGGGCCTGAGCAATCCTGACGCGCCACGCCACGCCCAGCACTCGATGATTCTGGTGCCGGTGGATGCCCCGGGTGTGAAGATCGTTCGTCCGTTGCCGGTGTTCGGCTACGACGACGCGCCTCACGGCCACGCCGAAGTGCTGTTTGAAAACGTTCGCGTGCCGTATGAAAACGTCCTGCTGGGCGAGGGACGCGGCTTCGAAATCGCCCAGGGTCGCCTTGGCCCTGGCCGGATTCACCACTGCATGCGCTCGATCGGCATGGCCGAGCGTGCGCTGGAGTTGATGTGCAAACGTGCAGTGAGCCGCACCGCGTTCGGTAAACCGTTGGCACGCCTGGGCGGCAACATCGACAAGATCGCCGACTCGCGGATGGAAATCGACATGGCACGCCTGCTGACATTGAAAGCGGCGTACATGATGGACACCGTCGGTAACAAGGTGGCGAAGAGCGAGATCGCGCAGATCAAAGTCGTCGCGCCGAACGTGGCCCTGCGGGTGATCGATCGGGCCATCCAGATGCATGGCGGGGCAGGGGTTTCCAACGATTTCCCGCTGGCCTATATGTATGCGATGCAACGCACCCTGCGCCTGGCCGATGGCCCGGACGAAGTGCACCGCGCGGCAATCGGCAAGTTCGAGATCGGCAAGTACGTGCCGAAAGAGATGATGCGTAGCGGGCACTGACGAAGCCTTGGAACGCCAGCAGATTTGGTTTGACTGCTGGCGTCCAAGCTGCGGTCATCGAGAAGTTGTGTCAGCCCTGAACTCCGCAGACTACAGACATTCGCGCATTTTCCCTTATGCCTGCAACGATGATTCTCCCACCGTTCTGGATGGCTACAGAATATGGGATTCCTGGCACGGATGATTTGATCCAGCCAGCGTTACCAAAGCCAGTGTCAAAAGTACCGTCAGACAACAATCGTCCCCAAAACATTGATGAAGGGAACCCGGGCGTCCAGCCTGCCACGACGATTTTTTTGTCGCTGGGCTGAATCGACAGTGCTCTCCAGCTCGCGTTTTGATGACCTAGCGCCGTAAGTACTTCATGACCTCCGTTAAATGTTGGGTCGGGCTTGCCGTTTGCGTCAAATCGCATCACCAGGGCATCGGAATGCCCCGTCATACCCACGCAAAGCAATTTACCGTCATCCTGAACGATCAACTCACCCAACTCGTGTCGGCCATCTACTGGGCCCAACCACACGTAACCATCGTCGCCAAAACTCTTGTCGAGCGCTCCATCAATGTCAAACCGCGCCAACACAATTCGGGAGACGGAAGCGCTCACCGTGACGTAATTACCCCCAACAACGATCTTGCTGTCTGGTTGCACAACCACGTTAATCATTCGACTAAGGTGCTCGCCGAAGCTGACCTCGACTTTCCCTTGCTCGCCAAATTCGAGATCAGTCCCATCACTTCCATCGCCCAGGCCATCCTTTTTCAGTCGTGTCAGTTGACCCAAATTGCCGATACCCATTGCATCCGTCTTTTGGGTCAGGATGAGGATTTTGCCGTCGTGCTGCAGGCATCCCTCAGTCGAATCGTAATTTGAGGAAAACGCAGGAGAGGGCAACTGTATGGTGCCGAAAACAAGATCAGGGCTCCCACTATCATTCAGTCGTAAGACTGCCTGTGCTCCTGGTTTTCCTTGCTCAGTAAGAATATCGCCGATGACCAGAATCTTGCGCTCTTGAAGTATCAGTCGGCAGGGTTTGGATCTTCTGCCACTCTCAAATTGTCCTGTCACAATACCGTCGGTACCAAATGTAGTATCTCGATCGCCGTCGACGTGGTTCCTATGGATTTGAAATTCTCCGCCGTTCTCGATGGCGTAAGTCAGCATTCCGTTGTCCGATGAGACAATCGAATGAGCAATGGCGTTTGCAGGGCCAGTCACCGTGCCTAGAAAGCCGAAGGTTTCATCCCGGTCGCCAGATTTGAGTGGTGTTGGAGTTTGCGGGTCGGTTGGCATGTCATTATTCCTTTCAGGTGATAGACCCTCAACAGGGGGGTCACCATTCAGCAATAACTTTCGATAAAAAAAACCTGTAGGAAATGTCAGTGTTAGTGTCTTTTCAGGCCAATTTAGTGATGAGGAAAAGCCTGCCCGCTTCAGTAAACCCAAACCTCAACCCGCCGATTCTTGATCCGCCCCTCATCCGCGCTATTCGCCGCCACCGGCATTTCGGCGCCAAAGCCGCGAATCTCGCGAAACACCACGCCGCTTTTCACCAGTTCCCGCCGCACCGCCATGGCCCGCAGTTTCGATAACAGATCGGCACGCGCCGGATCGCTCTTGGCATCACCAAATCCCACCAGCGTCACCTGGCGATTGGTTTTATCGTGCTGCTTTATATAGTCGAGCACCCGCGACAAGTCTTGTCGGGCCTTGTTGTCCAGCGTCGCGCTGCCTTCCTCGAAACGGAAATTCACCGACAGCCGCTGGGCGTGGCGACTTAGCGCCTGATATCCCTCGGGCATCAGTGCATTCGGCGTAACCGTCATGGCCTGGACGGTCTGCGCGATAAAACCATTGGCTGCGACGATTTCCTGCCCTTTGCTGCTTTGCGCGAACGCCACCAGCGCTCGTGCCCAAGGATTTTTCCCGGTGGGCGGCAGGTAAAAGAACAGTCGCCGGGACAGCGGATAGTCTTCCGTGGCAATAAGGTTGTTGAGCGGCAGCATGGCCTGGGATTGGCCATCGGCAATCGCCACGGCTTTGGCCTGGCGCACGTAGGGCAAACCGATAAAACCGATGCCTTGCCGATCCAGACTGACGGCGTCGGACAATTGCTCGCTGGATTCGAAGCGTTTCGCGGCGCTGTTGAGCGTTTTCCCGCGGCGGCTGAGGACCAATTCCTTGAAGGTGTCGTAGGTGCCCGATTGGTCATCCCGCGCATACAGGTGAATTGTCCCGCCGCTGCCACCGAGCTCTTCCCAGGTTTTTGCCTCACCGCTGAAAATTCGCGCCAATTGGTCGGTGCTGAGCTGGTTTAGCGGATTTTGCGGATGGAGGATGATCGCCAGCCCATCGATGGCGATGACTTGTTCGGCACCGGGGCTTTTGAAGTCGCCCAGGGTTTTGAGCTCGACTCGTTCGCTGTCCTTGATCGGGCGTGACGAGGCGGCGAGGTCGGCGGATGCGGTTTTGAGGGCGCTGAACCCGGTGCTGGAACCATGAGCCGCGACGTCCACTATCACCCGTCGTCCCTGAATCGTTTCGCCGACGATACGTTGTTCGTTGGCTTTGTCCGGGACTTCACTGCGGACCTTGAGCAAGCCTTGTTCGCGCATCAGTCCTTCGACCAGCGCCGGCCCCAACGCGGCGCCGATGGTGTTGGAACCCTGGATGCGCAGGACGGGGCTGTTTTCGGGCGTCGGCAGATCGCCCGCTGAGGCGGTGAAGGGCAAACAGGCACACAGCATCAACAGGAACGATCTGCGCAGCGTCATGCCGGCACCTTGTTTGGCCAAAGGAAGTGCCGGGAGAATAAGTCAGTGAGATTTCTAAAAGATGACAGTCACTAGACGTGGGAGCGAGCCTGCTCGCGATGAGGGCTTAACAGTCAACACTTGTATTGAATGTAAGTCCGCTATCGCGAGCAGGCTC
>NZ_JASCOM010000274.1:0-7564 GCF_029959925.1 Pseudomonas sp. PS02303 | reverse complement strand
CATACACAGCCTTCGTAGAATCGACGTGGGTTAGTTTTATGAAGTCGCCTTTGGAAAGTGTCATAGCTGTCTTTAATGCCTCCTACCGATCAGGTAAAAACCTCGTTCGAGTGACTGCTTCTGGCCGATCGGTGCCTTTAAAAGAGGGCCGAGTGCTACTCATTGCGGCCATTCACGGCAGTCATTTATTGGCCAAAACTTGCCCATTTTTAGGCCCCGAGCACGAAATGGACAATTAGCGCATCCAGGCACGAAGAGCTTCGAACTCAATTGGGCTCGGATGGCGCAGTCGGGCGGCTAAAGATTCCTCTTCGTCTTGAGAAATGAAAGCTTTGACAATTTTCGGGATACTTCGAGGCCCTGCCTGGTAGTTCATGGCAACACACTGTCGACTGAAAATAGCCTCAAGAAGTGCATAATCTGCGGGTAGCAGAGCCGTTTGGATCAATGCCACTTCACTTTTCAGTGCAACACTGAAGTCTGCTTTAGGTGGTAGCCTAGACAGATCTCTAGCGACGCGCACGTATTCCCTTGTCACGAACGAAGAGATATCGGCATGGGCAAGTGGAGATGGCTGTGCAAAATGAAGTACCTGAGCAATCCCCGAAGCGCCGTTTTCCAATCTAACCACGCAATAAGGCTCACCGCCGCCTGTAGCCGCAAAGGGAAGAAAGGTTCGACCTTGCTGGTCATCAGGATTAAGCCACTCATTGATTTCTCGCTCGGCCTCTTCGGCATCAAGCCATATAAAATCTTCAAGGCTACTCAGTGCGGCCGTCGCTGGATGCGTATGCGCTATTCCCATGAGAGTCGCGAGGCGTTCAGGAAACTGAATGTCTATATTGCGCGCAAGCCTTTGAAAGTCCTCTACAACCGCAACGTCTTTTCCATAATTCAAAGTGACAGGCTCTCCGCATCGGTAGCAGGGCGTTTGAAGTTTCGGAATTCATCTCAGCTTTCCGGCCGTTTTCAAAACGCATCTTAGGCTGTTTATGCGAGTCCCAAAAGGCGAGAGGTTGCGGACTGGCTGGCGGTGCCAATCACTCTGAATAGAATGTCCGCCTCTGGCCGTGCTCTGCCGATCATGGTTACAAAGTGTGCTTGTCAAATCCGATGCAATCGGTGATCAGAACCAATGCAAATGATTGGTCAAGTCGAACGCAAGCGGGCGGTCAAATGGAGCGCAATTTCGCACGAGCAAGGGTAGCGCTGCAAAAAATGCAAAAAGGCCGGGCCACTCAAGATTCCACCACCTCAATTGTCCATTCGCCCAGCACGTTCTTCGTGACGTATTGGAACGGCACAAACATTCCATACGCCTCGAGGTAGACGTAAATGTCGGTGCTGTATTGGTAAGTATCTTTTATGCAGCTGAGTACCTTGGCAGTCCCGGTCAAACTCGGGTGATACGTGCTCGCAGGTTTCTGCGACTGCACCTCACAGCTGTATCTGTCGTCGACGGGCACCAGGGCTCTGGGACCTTTCCCGCCGTTAGTGTATTGAAGCCGCATTTCTTGCGCCGTGTATCGCAGGAGTGCGCCGACCGGCATGTGCGCCCAATCGCCCTCGAAGTTGAGGTTCGTCAGCGCCTTATCCTCAATCGTTATCTCACCTGCACGACTGCTGAATTGACTTTCAGCCAGGACAATCAGGCCTCGGAACGTGGCTTTGGCCCACTGACCGCGTCGGTCTTCATAACGCTCCGTCAGTTGATTACCCGTCTTGCCTGAAAGGTATGTCGAGTCACGCCCGTTGAGCCGCACGCCTTCATCTGAATACTGCCTTGGCTGGGAGTTATCCCTGAACACCCGGCGTAGGTGCTGAATGCTTTTCTCCGGTTTGGGCATGTTCAATGCCTCGATGGCTTTCAACACCGGGGCGGCAACGACGGGGGCCGGTAATTCGAAAGGCGACTGCTCACGCCCTTCAAATTGAGTGTATTGGTCTAGCGATTGCGGTTTGCCGCAGGCCACTTGAACCAGCTGACGCTCATCGGCGCTGAGGCTTTGCGAGCCGATGGCTTTAAGATCTGTCTGCATGCTTCCAGCGAGTACACGACTCTGAGTATCAAGGTAAAAACGGCTTAACGCGGTCAGTTGTTGCAGGGCGCAGTTGGCCGTCCACCGCTGGCGTACCTGCCCATACAAGGCGTTTTTGCCGGGCATCAACATCTCGCCGGGCAGTACGCGGGCCGTCCAGAAAGTCACCTCATCACCTGTTACTTTCAGGCTGCTGCGGTCGATCATCTGCCAATCCTGATGCTCGGGTGCGGAGAACACGCGCCATTGAGGAGGTGCTGTCTGGGCACACACCTGCTTCAACTGCGCACTTTGCAGGTACCGGCTTTTTTGTTCAGCAGGCAATTGTCGGGAGTCTTCCGAACGCCCTCGCGGGTTGGCGGCGAATAGCGACATTCCCGCTTTGCTGCGGTAAGCCATCTGCGCATCGGGCTGGCTGCAGTGGGCGTCGAAACGGGCCAGATAATGGAGTTCCGGACTTGGGGACGAAGTCACTAGATAGGTGATCCGATCACCCTCGCGCACGATCGAGTTCGGTTCGGGTGTTTCGAACAGCACACTGTTGAAAACCGCAAAACCCGGCTGGGCCTCAGGTGTTGTAACTTGAGCGGGTTTTGTTGCTTGGCATCCAGAGAGGATCACGGCAACGGTCAGCAGTGAAACAAAGCTGGAAGGGCGGGACGTGGCATCCATGCGGGTGTACTTCATTGAAAGAGTGATGGCATATTAACATGAGCACTGGCCGCCCAATAGGACGTCGCTTGTACCGACTAAGGCATCTGGATTTCAGGGCTGCGACTCAAATTATGGAGAGACAAAGTTGACTGGACAGGTTTTGAAGTCGAAGTTGGTCAATTTTCTGGTGGCCGATGCCGAGGTGAATTACGACAACGTGGACGATTTGTATTCCATGGCCGAGGCAGGGGATGTGGACGCGTTGGGCGATGTGCTGGAGGCCTTCAAGGAAGCATACGGAGGACTTTGGGTCGGCGGGAAGATGGAGCTGACGCAAAAAATGGTTCGTTTGAGTGCCAATGCCATGAACCGCCTCGTTCAGGACGGGACGCTGGATATTGAGCTCCCACTGGCATTCATCCGAAAGGTCACTATTGAAGGCGGGTTCATGACGAAGATCATCCGTCTGGATACCGGCGCTGGCAGCGTTAAATTCCGGTGTTTTGGTGCGAAGGATGTCGCCGCGCAGATAGAGAAGACAATTCACTCGTCAACTCGACAGGCCTGAACAAAACAAAAAACCCGCAACTCAGTGCGGGTTTTTTTACGACTCAACTTTGATCACTGACTCTTGGGTACATCAAACCCACGCTGCTCAATCACCCGAAACACATCGCTCACATCCTGGACCATGATCCGGGCGATGTTGGTGACGGTGTTGATGTCGTGTTCGGCATAGTCGGGGAGGCTGGTGCAGGCCATGAGGTTGAGGTATTTGAGGACGGCGTTGAGGCGTTCGCTGAGGCAGTTGTGGAGTTCGCGCAGTGGGGCGTCGTAGTCGATGAGCAGGACGGGGTAGTCAGTAGCGAGTTGAGACATGGGGGTGAAGCGGCGGGGCGGATTGTTTGTTGGCATTGGATAAGATTCTTTATTAAAGGAATGAACCGCCACCTTTTTTGCTGCGAAACAAAATGGGTGGCAACTGTGCGCGGGTTCGCAGACCAGGAAGAATCAAACCCGGCAGACTCGAAAGTCTCCCACGCACAGCCGCCATAAACTGCGACACAGGCGAAGCTCGCCTGGGTGTCTTATGACGGTGCCGGCTGATTCTATTCTGTAGGGCTGCGAAACCCAATCGCTAACTGCGGTCAGCGACGGGTCGAATATAGGCGGCGATTTTGGTGCCTGCAAACGGGTGTGTAGGACCAAAATCGTTACTTTGTGGCTGATGGCGGATCCTGCATTCAGCTGAATAACAGTCGGGAAATCAGAACGTGTTTAATGCCAGCTGAACCGTGCGTGCCGGATTTGCGGCTGCTGTGCAGCCGAACGCAGGCTTCGCCAGCGGCTACGGGATGTAGGCATGTTTAAAATGTTGTCGGATTTTGGGGCTGCTTCGCCGCCCAGCGGGAGCAAGCTCCCTCGCCACAGGTTGTGGTTTCCTACGTGAAATTCGGACGTCGAGATTCATAGATTGTACAAAGCAGCCCTAGCTTTCGGCTGTGCCGACTCGCATTGCCGGTTGAATGCTGATTCAAGCGATGAGTGCCGCCCTTACGGCACTCTCGTCGGTCAAGCATCTTGGCCCGTCATCAAAGCGCCGCGTTAGGCATCCGGCCAAGAGCACGTTCATATTCAACCTGTGCCGTCTGCTCGGAAAACTCCCCGGCCCATCTCGACACCACGACCGTAGCGACACTATTCCCAATGGTGTTGCAGAGTGCGTTAGCCATCGACATAAACCGATACACTCCAAAAATCAGCGCCAGTCCTTCAACCGGTAACACGCCGATGGCGCTTACTGTCGCGGCGAAGACCACAAAGCTGCCGCCATTCACGGTTGCCGCGCCTTTGGAGGTCAGCAGCATGACGGCAAGTATTCCCAGCTGCTCGTCCCAGCTCAGTGGCACGCCGTAGGCGTTGGCAATGAACAGCACGCAGAGTGACATGTAGATCGATGTGCCATCCAGGTTGAACGCATACCCGGTGGGCAGCACCAGGCCGACGCTTTGTTTGGAACAGCCAAACTTTTCAAGTTTTTGCAGCAGGCGCGGCAGGACGCTTTCCGAAGAGGCGGTCCCCAGGACGATGAGGATTTCATCCTTGATGTACTTCATAAATCGCCAAAGGCTGAACCCGGACAGTCGGCATATCGCGCCCAGGATGATGAGGATAAAGAAGGCGACCACCACATAGAACATCAGCACCAGGTTGGCCAATGACATCAGTACCGCGCTGCCGTTGCTGCCGACGGCATAGGCCACGGAACCGAAGGCGCCGAGTGGGGCAAGTTTCATGATCAGGTTAATGAATTCGAAGAAGCATTCGGAGATCCGATGCAATCCGTCTTCAATGAAGTTGCGACGTTCCGGTTTAAGAGCCAGCAGAGCGAAACCAAACACCACCGAGATAACCAGCACCTGGAGCATTTGCCCGCCGGAGAACGCACCGACGAAGTTGTCCGGAAAGATGCTGTAAATAAACTCCATGGTCGATGCCGGAGCGTGGGCTTTGGCGACGGCCGCGTTGGCTGCCGCTGTTGCCGCGCTATTTGGGTGGGCGCCGTGCATGTTGGCGCCGATATCCAGCAAGTTGCCCCACAAGAGACCAATGGCCAAGGCGAGGGTGGAAACCACCTCGAAATAAATAATTGCTCTCATGCCGACTTTGCCGACGCGTTTGATATCGCCTGCCGAGGCGATGCCCTGGACCACCGTGAAAAACACCAAGGGCGCCACGGCGGTCTTGATCAGTTTGAGAAAGAGGTCGCCAAGCATTTTGAATTTGACAGCCAGTTCCGGCGCGAGGAAGCCTAAAGCGATACCCAGCCCCATGGCGACGACTACCTGGAACGTGAGGTTTTTATAGATGGGCTTCTTTTCTTTGGTGGACATGTCTGTGGCCTCGTTGTTGTTATTGTCGAGTAGTGACGAGGGGGATTACAGAAGTAACCCATGCCGCAGACAAACGAGTTTTTGGCCTTTTGTTGTTGAGGAAAAATCAAGCCTGAGACGTTTTAGACGGGAGTGGTATGCATTGATTTTTGATCAAGCGAATCGGGACTTTATCTCGCTTGAGCTGACCTGAACCCTGTTTGACGATCACCGGAAACGTGGACAAAACAAGAACGCGACATTCCGGTTGAGGACGTTATGGGAAATACAAACAAGAACATCACCCTTGAGTTGGCGTCTTTGGTCGTCAGCCTCCGGTTGGAGGATATTCCCCCGCAGGTGTTGCGCATTGCCCGCCAGGCTGTACTCGACTGGCTGGGCGTCACCGTGGCCGGCGCCGATGATTCCGTTTCGCAGACGCTGGCCGGGCTCATGGTGTCGGAGGGCGGCCATCCTCGCTGCTCGCTGGTAGGTCAGGTGGATCGCCTTCCTGCTTCGGCGGCAGCGCTGGTCAATGGTATGGCGTCCCATGCGCTTGACTACGATGACGTCAATTTTTCCATTCCGGGACATGCCACCGCGCCGGTGCTGGCAGCGGCGCTGGCGCTGGGTGAAGACCTCCAGGCCAGTGGTGCACAACTGCTGGAGGCGTTTGTTGCCGGTTATGAAACCTCGTGCCGCGTCGGTCAATTGGTCGCCCCCAATCATTATGCGAAAGGTTTTCATGCGACGGCAACGATGGGCTGTTTCGGGGCGGCTGCCGCAGCATCTCGCTTGCTCGGCCTCGACGCGCAAACGACCGCACGGGCCTTGGGCATTGCATCGACGCGTGCGGCAGGGCTGAAAGCGGCGTTCGGGTCTTCGTGCAAGGCGCTGCAGGTTGGAGAGGCTGCACGCAGTGGGCTGGTGGCTGCGCTGCTGGCGCACAGAGGCGTGGATGTTTCCGAGGATATGATCGGTCATCGCCTCGGGTTCGCACGGACGCACTCGAGCAACATGGCCGTGCATTGCGCGCTGAGAACACCCCGCTATGTAGCCGATTTTGCTGTCGAGACCACAGACGCCGCACCGGCCTATGGCTTTCATCTGGAAACCAATCTCTTCAAATATCACAACACTTGCTACGAAACCCATTCGGCCATTGAAAGTGCGCTTTACCTGGTTCGTACTGAAGCCATGAAAGTTTCCGACATCGTTGCGATTGATATTCGCGTAAACCCTCATTGCGACGACATCTGCAACATCGCCAGGCCTGCCACGCCGATGCAGGCCAGGTTTAGCCTCAAGCACACGGTAGCGATGGCGTTGCTCGGCAAAAACACCGCTGACCCCAAGGCCTTTAATGAGCTGAGCGTGGTGGATCCGCAGGTGTTGGCTTTGCAGGGGTTGGCGCAGGTGATTCTGGACCCGGCATTGCGAGTGCCGGAAACGACTGTAGGGATCACATTGCGAGACGGACGGAAACTGGAGCGCCGGCATGATTCAAGTCAGCCGGAAACGGACCTCGGCGCGCAACAAGAGCGGCTCATACAAAAGTTTCGGTCGCTGTGCGAAGGGCGTCTTCCTTTTTCCACGATTGTAGAACTGGAGCGGACGGTCGCGCGGCTGGAGTCGCTGGCTGACGTTGGAGAGCTGGTACGGCCCTTTGGAAGTCGTCGTTAATCGGGATATATGATCAGGGCGAGGTCTTCATTTCTGGTGAAGTCTGGCCGATGCCCCCTCTTGAAAATAATTCCAGTGTCCACCGTCGTCTAAAAAATGTACGTTGATGTACATTTTATGTACGCCTTGCACGCAGCCGCGTACAGTTGCCGGGACATCAGATATCAAAGAGGAAGCCAAAATGCCGCAGGCAGGAAAGACGCGAATCAAGGCGCAAGAAGCGGGTTGGCGTGGCTCCGTCAATGGCTGGCTGGACGCGGCTTACGATGCGCTGAAGGAGTCCGGTGTGGACGCCGTGCGGGTGATGCCGTTGGC
>NZ_JASCOM010000273.1:0-7569 GCF_029959925.1 Pseudomonas sp. PS02303 | reverse complement strand
GGCTCGCTCCCACAGGTGAACGCGTTCCAATGTGGGAGCGAGCCTGCTCGCGATGGCGATTAACCAGCCAACTCATTCATCCGCTGAAGCACTGCATTGAGGCCATTACTGCGCGAAGGCGACAGTTGCCGCGAAAGCCCAAGCTGATTGAACCACTCCGGCAAATCCACCTGGCGCAACTCATCCGCCGACAAGCCGTTGACCCGCGCCAGCAGCAACGCCACCAACCCGCGAATCAACCGCGCATCGCTGCTCGCTGCAAACTGCCAGTGACCGTCATTCAACGAACCCACCAGCCACACCTGACTTTCACAGCCATGCACGCGGTTGGCGTCGACTTTATCCACATCACTCAACGCAGGCAGACGGTCGCCCCATTGCATCAGCAGCCGCGCCCGCTGCTCCCAACCGGCGGCAGCCTGAAAGGTGTCGAGTGCCATGACGGCATCAGCCGGTAAGCTCATCGCAACAACTCCAGCGCCTGATCCAGCGCTTCAAAGAACCGTTCGAGGTCTTCGGAGTCGTTGTACAGCGCCAACGACACCCGGATCGCCCCGGCCAGTTCGAAGCTTTTGAGCAACGGCATCGCACAGTGATGACCGGCGCGCACGGCGATGCCCTGTTCGGTCAGCAAATGCGCCAGGTCAGAGTTATGCACACCCTCGACGACAAAACTGGCCAACGCCAATTGCGGTTTGCCCAGCAGTCGAATGCCATTGCGCGCTTCAAGCCCTTTCAATAAATAGTCATGCAGCGCCGCTTCATGGGCCGAGACCGCGTCCTGATCAATCCCCGCGAGATAATCCAGCGTCGCCCCCAGGCCGATCACACCGGCAATCGGCGGAGTACCGGCCTCGAAACCCAGAGGCGCAGGGCGAAAGCGTGCGCTGTGGTAATCCGCATCCAGCACCATTTCACCGCCGAACTGCCAATGGCGCAGTTGTTTCAGCGCCTCATGGCGACCGAACAGCACGCCCAGACCGTCGGGGCCATAGAGTTTGTGGCTGGAAAATACATAGAAGTCGCAACCCAGCGCCTGCACGTCATGCCGACCATGAACCACGCCTTGCGCGCCATCGACCACGGTCAACGCGTCGTGCGCCTTGGCCATCGCCAGCAAGGCGGGTAACGGCTGCCAGACACCGAGCACATTCGACAGCTGACTGACCGCCAGCAAACGGGTTCGTGGGCCGATCAACTGCGTGGCGGCGTCGAGGTCGATCACCCCGTCGGCGTTCAATGGCAGGACCACCAGTTTCAAGTCGCGCCGGTGCGCCAGTTGCTGCCACGGCAGCAGGTTGGCGTGATGCTCCAGGGCGCTGATGACAATCTCATCGCCCGGATTGAATAGGTGCTCAAGGCCATAGGCCAGGAGGTTCAGCGCGGAGGTCGCGCCGTGAGTAAAGATGATCTGCCCGCAATCGCCGGCATTCAGCCATTGCGCGACTTTGCTGCGGCTGCCCTCGAATGCCTGGGTGGCATGGGCGCCGGGCAAGTGTTGCGCCCGATGTACGTTGGCCGCGCCGTTGGCGTAGTAATGCGTCAGCGCATCCAGCAAGGCTTGAGGTTTTTGCGTGGTGGCGGCGTTATCCAGATAGGTCTGGTCTTGCCGTTGGAGCGCGGCGATAGCCGGAAAGTCGGCGCGCCAGGGAGAGAGAATCATCATGCTGTCGGGCCCTGGTCAACATGGGCGGGTGAACACCTGACCTGATGGTCTGGTCTACGCCGAACCTGTAGGCGCGAAGCTTGCTCGCGAAGCTTTTGGCGGCCTCAAGGGCCCCTTCGCGAGCAAGCTTGGCTCCTACAGGGTAATCCGTGTGACGCCGCTTAGTTGTGAGCGTGCAGCGCTTCGTTCAGTTCGATCGCCGATTTGTGGGTTTTGCATTCCACGGCACCGGTTTCCGAATTGCGACGGAACAGCAAGTCAGGCTGGCCAGCGAGTTCACGGGCCTTCACGACTTTCACCAGCTGGTTTTTTTCGTCCAGCAGTGCGACTTTGGTACCGGCGGTCACGTACAGGCCCGACTCGACGGTGTTGCGATCGCCCAACGGAATGCCGATACCGGCGTTCGCGCCGATCAGGCAGCCTTCGCCAACCTTGATCACGATGTTGCCGCCGCCCGACAGGGTGCCCATGGTCGAGCAACCGCCACCCAGGTCAGAACCCTTGCCGACGAAGACGCCAGCGGAAACGCGGCCTTCGATCATGCCCGGGCCTTCGGTGCCGGCGTTGAAGTTGACGAAACCTTCGTGCATCACGGTGGTGCCTTCGCCGACGTAGGCGCCCAGACGAATTCGTGCCGCGTCAGCGATACGCACGCCGGCCGGAACCACGTAGTCGGTCATTTTCGGGAACTTGTCTACCGAGAACACTTCCAGCAGCTCGCCGCGCAGACGGGCTTCCAGTTGGTGTTCGGCCAGTTCGGCCAGGTCGATGGCACCCTGGCTGGTCCAGGCTACGTTCGGCAGCAGCGGGAACACGCCCGCCAGGTTCAGGCCGTGCGGCTTGACCAGACGATGGGACAGCAGGTGCAGCTTGAGGTAAGCCTCAGGCGTGGAAGTCAGTTGAGCGTCTTCGGCCAGGATGGTCGCGACCAGCGGCTTGTGGCTCTCGGCCAGACGGGTCAACAGGGCGGCTTGTGCCGCGTCGACGCCTTTCAACGCTTCAGCCAGTTGCGAGGCTTGGGCGGTAGTGAAGGCGATGGCCTGATTGCCTTCGGTGTAGCCCAGAACCGGCGCGATGGCCGCGACCAGTTCGGCCGACGGGTTAAGCAGTGGCTGTGCGTAAAACACTTCCAGCCATGCGCCTTGACGGTTTTGAGTGCCGACACCAAAGGCCAGGCTGAACAGGGTAGTGGACATGTAAATACCTCTAACAAAATTGAACGGGCAGGCTTACTTGAGCGCCGCCGCGTAGATATCTGGCTTGAAGCCAATCAGGGTTCGGTCACCGAGATCGAGCACCGGGCGCTTGATCATCGAGGGTTGTGCGAGCATCAGTTCGATCGCTTTCGCTTGGTCGAGATCGGCTTTGCGTTCGTCGTCGAGCTTGCGAAAGGTCGTGCCTGCACGGTTCAACACCACTTGCCAGCCGTGCTCGTCGCACCATTGGGTCAGGTGTTCACGGTCGATTCCGGCCGTCTTGTAATCATGGAAGTCATAGCTGACAGCGTGTTCATCGAGCCAGGTGCGCGCCTTTTTCATGGTGTCGCAGGCTTTGATGCCGAAAAGGTGCAACGTTTTGCTTGAAACGGTCAAGGAATTGCCCCCTTTGCAGGTGCTGGAAATAAAAGGTGAAGGATTATGCCATGACCGGACGGTTTCGCGGCGGCCGCGGTCGTTTAGTCATCGTAAGCCCGCTGGGTTTGCGCTGTTTCAGGGTGATGCGACATTGGTGCAACGGTCAGCCCGCAGTCTAAGCGGCTAATATGGCACTTCAATGCTGTCGATTACCTGGGAACCGCGCTTTATGCAAACCGCCTACACCGTCCTGATCCTGCTGATGCTGGTGGGCCTTTCACGCCTGATCGGACGGGTGATCCCGCTGCCGTTGCCCTTGGTGCAAATTGCCGCGGGTGCGTTGCTCGCCTGGCCGACCCTGGGTTTGCATGTGGCGCTGGATCCGGAATTGTTCCTCTTTCTGTTCCTGCCGCCGCTGCTGTTCTCCGACGGCTGGCGTATGCCCAAACGTGAACTGTGGCGCCTGCGCGGGCCGATCCTTACCCTGGCGGTGGGGCTGGTGTTGTTTACGGTGGTCGGTGCTGGCTATTTCATACATTGGTTGTTGCCGAGTATTCCTCTGCCGGTGGCCTTTGCGCTGGCGGCCGTGCTGTCGCCGACGGATGCCGTGGCGGTCTCGGCGATTTCCCAGAACCGCTTGCCGACGCCGCTGATGCACATGCTGCAAGGCGAGGCGTTGATGAACGATGCCACGGGCCTGGTGACGTTCAAGTTTGCGTTGGCCGCAGCGGTGACCGGGGTGTTTTCGCTGGCGAATGCCAGTGTGACCTTTGTGCTGGTGGCGCTCGGCGGCCTGGCCGTCGGTGTGGCCTTGAGCTGGCTGGTGGGACGCCTGCGTTCCTGGATGATCGCTCGCGGCTGGGATGATCCGGCGACGCATGTGGTGTTCATGTTGCTGCTGCCGTTCGCGGCTTATGTGCTGGCTGAGCGTCTTGGCGCTTCCGGCATCTTGTCCGCCGTGGCTGCGGGGATGATGCAGAGCTGGCTCGACCTGCTCCCGCGCCAGACCAGCACTCGATTGCTCAACCGCAGCGTCTGGTCGTTGCTTGAGTTTGCTTTCAACGGCTTGATCTTCCTGCTGCTGGGATTGCAACTGCCGGACATCATCAAGGCGGTGGTCAGCCACGAAACCTCGCTATGGCCGACGTTGCTGTATCGCTGTCTGGACGTAGTGGCGATTTTTCTGGTGCTGCTGTTGTTGCGGTTTGTCTGGGTGCAGAGCATCTGGCGCTTGTCTGTTTTGCTGCGACGCCTGCGCGGTAAAGGCGAAGTGACTCAAGTGCCGACCGCGCGCTCCTGCTGGCTGCTGACGGTCGGTGGCGTACGCGGGGCGGTGACACTGGCAGGCGTGCTTTCGGTGCCGCTGCTGATGGGCGGCGACGCATTCCCCGAGCGGGATCTGCTGATCTTCATCGCCGCCGGGGTGATTCTGCTGTCCCTGATCTCCGCCTGCATCGCTTTGCCGCTATTGCTGCGCGGCATCGAAAAAAGCCCTGACGACAAGCGCCGCAATGAAGTGCGTGATGCCTGGCGCAAAACCGCTGAAGCGGCGATTCATGCGCTGGAAGTCGAGGAAGCCAAGCCTGCGGATGCGGCCGAGGCCGCGTTGGCCGTCGAACTCAAAGCGCGGATCATGTCCGAATATCGGCATCAACTGGAGGTCTTCAATGACTCGGCCGAGGCCCAGGCATTGGCATTTCAGATGGACTTGCTGGAGCGGCGTCTGCGGTTGAAGGCGCTGCGAGCGCAGCGCCTGGAGTTGTACAAACTCAGTCGTCATCACCAGATTGGTGATGACGTGTTGCGAGAAGTGTTGGGTGAGCTGGATTTGAGTGAGGCCAACCTGGGTCAAGTGAAGGCATGAGCGAAGGGGCGACCTGACGGTTTTCAGCGTGGGTAAACCGAGCTGATGAACTTGATATCTTGCTCGGACAGTTGGTTGTTTTGAGGGACTTCGATCTTGTCCCACATGACACTCGCAGGAAAGGCGTAGTGCATGATTGATTTCGGGTCGTAGGGTGTTTGCCGGGTGTGGCTGTAATCAAATTTTTTCAGGACATTCCGGTAAATCTCTTCTTCGGTCCAGCCGTGTTCTTTGAATTCGCGATAGAGAGCGGATAAATTCCAGTCCAGTGGCGCGTCGGGATGCTGATGTTCATGTTCAACCCCTAGTGCATGGCCGAACTCATGCATGGCAGCTACCGTGAAAAAAGAAGATTGGTAGTCGGTGCCCAGTATCATTGTGGGCAGGTGCGGGAGAATGTCTCGTGCGTCTGTCCCAATGACAGAGCTGCCTGCGCCATCTTTGAAGTGAGACAGTAATATTCGTATGTCCCCGTCATACAACTCGTCGTTATCGTCCAGCTCGATGAATTCAAAGTTCAGGTTTACGTGGGGCGCCCATTGGTTGATGGCGGCGACGACGGTCTGGAACATGGCTTCGTCATAGCGTGTGATAGCAATGCGCAGCGTTTGGCCGTTGGTCCAGAATTTGGCGGGCGCCGCGACGCTTCGTGTCGTGCGGGAAAGGGAGTTGCCAATAGCCTCGTGATCGAGTGCTTCGGAGGCGTTAGTAGTAGAGCCGGCATCGATGAGGCCGTAAGTGCGGCAGCAGGGTTTTGGGATATTCATATATTATTGCTACTTGTGGGTGTTTAAATATTTTGATGTTTTTAAGACGCAAAAAAACTGCTCGCATGGCAGTTACATGTGTTCTGCGTTCGATAAGTAGTAATCGATATAAAGACAAGTAGCGAATATTGTGGTGTTTCAGTATGTTTTGGTTTGAAGGTGTTGTGTTGTGCGTTGTGAATGCTAAAGGTTTTTTGTGTGGTTATATAGTTAGGAGTGGCTATATATACTGGGTGGTTTCTTTTATTTCGAGTATGCAGAAGTGCTACTGGTAAGAAGTGCATTCAAGTAATTTGAATGTCTGTAACGGGGTGAGTTCGGCTTTATAAACAAGCCCCGCGCCATGGGGTATGGCTCGGGGTGTCAGTGTTATTTATGGCGCGTAATAAAGGCGCGGATGCGTTCTGCGGCTTCTATGCATTCTGCCAGTGGCGCAACCAGCGCCAAGCGTACACGGCCTGCGCCCGGGTTGAAGCCATCAACTGCGCGGGACAGATAAGAACCCGGCACCACGGTCACGTGTTCTTCCACAAACAGATCACGGCAGAACGCCTCGTCATCGCCTTCAACATTCGGCCACAGGTAAAAACCACCGTCCGGACGCTGCACATCCATCACCGGGCTGAGGATTGCCAGCACCGCATCGTACTTCTCGCGGTACAGCGCACGGTTGGCGCGCACATGTACTTCGTCATTCCACGCGGCGACGCTGGCCAGTTGGGTTTGAACGGGCATGGCGCAGCCGTGGTAGGTGCGATAGAGCAGGAAGCCCTTGAGGATGTCGGCGTCACCGGCGACAAAACCTGAACGCAGGCCCGGCAGGTTGGAGCGCTTGGACAGGCTGTGGAACACCACGCAGCGTTTGAAGTCCTTGCGGCCCAGTTCCACGCAAGCGCTGAGCAGGCCCGGCGGCGGTGTCTGTTCGTCGAAATACAGCTCGCTGTAGCATTCGTCAGCGGCGATCACGAAGTCGTATTCGTCAGCCAGGGCGATCAGTTTTTTCAGGGTGTCGAGCGGAATCAGCGCGCCGGTCGGGTTGCCTGGCGAGCACAGGAACAGGATCTGGCAGCGTTTCCAGATGTCCGGCGAGACAGCGTCGAAATCCGGGTTGAAGCCGTTTTCGTCCAGGCACGGCAGATAGTGCGGCTTGGCCCCGGCGAGGAACGCCGCGCCTTCGTAGATCTGATAGAACGGATTCGGGCTGACCACCAGCGCGTCTTCGCCACGGTTGACCACGGTCTGGGTGAAGGCAAACAGTGCCTCTCGGGTGCCATTGACTGGCAACACGTTGCGCGCCGGGTCGAGCCAGCCGGTCGGAACGCTGAAGCGGCGTTCACACCATGCAGCGATAGCTTCACGCAGGGCCGGGATTCCGAGGGTAGTCGGATACACGGCCATCTGATCCAGATTGCTTGCCAGGGCTTCAGCGACAAAGCTTGGCGAACGGTGCTTCGGCTCGCCGATGGACAGCGCGATGGCGCGCTTTTCCGGGTTTGGCGTGACGCTGCCGAGCAGGGCGCGGAGCTTCTCGAACGGATAGGGCTGCAACTGGTTCAGAGCGTTGTTCATGAGGGGGCCTCGTTCATTGTGGGAGCGAGCCTGCTCGCGAAGGCGGTGTGTCAGAAACGATGATGTTGACTGACCCTCCGCTATCGCGAGCTGGCTCGCTCCCACAGGGGAAAATTGTGAGTTCAGATA
>NZ_JASCOM010000272.1:0-7571 GCF_029959925.1 Pseudomonas sp. PS02303 | reverse complement strand
GGTCTGCTGTTGTGCAGGCCAAGGCGCGAGAAGCGTGGTTTGGTCATTCCAAATAAGCTTCGAGCAACGCAGCCCTGCACAACAGCAGGCCCGGCCCTTCGGGTTGTGCCTTAAAGCGGGCCAGCCTGCGTTGCAGGCCTTGGAAAGGGAACAACCATTCCCAGCGGCCTGCGCCTTGCCTGGCCCGCTTTAAGGCGACAACGCGGCGGGGAAATTAACTGAGAACGCCCCCTCAGGCCGTTAACAATTGTAAAAGTAACCTTATTTCAGAACGGCGAGTGCCGCTTCGTAGTTCGGTTCTTCAGCAATTTCCTTGACCAGTTCGCTGTGCAGAACGTTGTCGTTTTCGTCCAGTACCACGACGGCACGGGCGGTCAGGCCTTTGAGCGGGCCGTCAGCGATGGCCACGCCGTAGTTCTCGATGAACTCGGCACCGCGCAAGGTCGACAGGTTCTGTACGTTTTCCAGGCCTTCGGCGCCGCAGAAGCGAGCTTGAGCGAACGGCAGGTCAGCGGAGATGCACAGCACCACGGTGTTGGCGATGTCGTTGGCCTGGGCGTTGAACTTGCGTACCGAAGTGGCGCAGGTCGGGGTGTCGACGCTTGGGAAGATGTTCAGCACTTTGCGCTTGCCGGCGAAGTTCGCCAGGGTCACGTCGGACAGATTGCCGGCGACCAGGGAAAAGGCTGGCGCCTTGGAACCGGCTTGTGGCAGTTGGCCGTTGACTTGAACCGGGGAGCCTTTAAGAGTGACTTGAGCCATGAACGGAGTCCTTCTGACGTTGTTGTGGAGAATTTTGAAGAGGCCGAAGTTAACCACGAAATGGGCCGACGACCTATGCCCGGATACAAATTGTGAAGTGTCGCCCCCTAAACTGGATACAACTCTTCCAAACGACACAGAAACCTGTAGGAGCGAGCCTGCTCGCGATAGCGGTGTAATAGTCGATATTCATTTTGAATGTCGGTCCGCTATCGTGAGCAGGCGACCTTCTACAGGGTCGGATGCGCGCCCACCGTCTCAGCAACCTCAGCATATCAACGCACCACCGACAGCCGAACAGTTCGCGCAGCCGGTGTACAGCGTACCGCCCTCTCCCGCCTTCACCCGGCGTTCAAGATGAAAGGCAGCCACCGGCTCTACATTTCACACATTGCCTGTCGATTCGGCTCACGCCCATTCGACTAGACAGTGAATCACCCACCCTCCAGCGGAGATAAAACCATGCGATTCATGATCATTGTGAAAGCCAGCCCGGACTCCGAGGCCGGTGTGCTGCCCACCGAGGAATTGATGACAGCGATGGGCAATTACAACGAGGAACTGACCAAGGCCGGCATCCTCATCGACTGCGACGGCCTGCAACCAAGCAGCAAAGGCGCCCGGGTGCGTTTCTCCGGCGAAAAACGCACGGTCATCGACGGCCCGTTCACCGAAACCAAAGAGCTGATCGCCGGTTACTGGATTTGGGAGGTCAAGTCGAAAGAGGAAGCGATCGAGTGGGTCAAACGCTGCCCCAATCCGATGCCGGGCACCGAAGCGGAGATCGAGATCCGCCCTATATACGGAGCGGAAGATTTCGGCGAGGAATTCACTCCGCAACTGCGTGAGCAGGAAGAACGGATACGCGAACAGATGAAAAAACGCTGAACATTGCAGGGGGTTAAGCGTCCAGCGTCACCTCATCAACACTTTTCTCGGGCAAGTCAATCACCACACCGCGTTCTCTTGCAGGTGCCAGGCTTGCCCGCGATGGCTTTTCTGCCACATCACCCGGGCCTCAGGTTTGCATTCAATTTCAATGCACAAAAAATACCGAAAATCTGAACAAACATCCAAAGCCCCGTCCGGCTGGCGAATCCGACGTTAGCTGCTAACTTCAACAAACATGTCATACAGGCTTGATAGGAAAGAGATTACGCAGCAGTGGCAACCGCGACACAACTGCCTTTCGGTAAATAGGAGTCTCGTATGCACTGTGCAATTCGCTTGGCCGGCTACAGCCTGATGACCATGTTCGTCAGTTGCGGCGTCGGTGCCCAGGACCTCGATACCCAAATCCGCAAGGCGGCGCTGGAAAACAGTCTGCCGGCCCAAGAAGCGATCCTTTGTTTCTACACGGGTTCTATGGCGATCGCCCCCCCATCCCGTCCGGTACTCGACGCCGTCACAGCGGTGAAATGACGCCCAAGGGTTCACTATGACTAACCGCCTGTTGCTCACCGCGCTCTCGCTCGCCCTGAGCACCAGCGCCTGGGCCGACTTCACTGCTACTCCCGAAGACGCCCGGGGCATCGCCAAGGAAGCCTACCTGTACGGATTTCCGGTGGTGGAGATGTACAAAACCCTCTACTCCCAAGCGGTTGACACAAAGAGCGCGAACTTCAAGGCGCCGTTCAACCGGATCGGCAACACCGCGAAGGCGTTCACCGCCAAGGACACTGCGTTCGTCACACCCAACGCAGACACGCCCTACTCCTTTGTGTGGATGGACCTGCGCGCCGAACCGGTGGTGCTGACTTTGCCGCCCATAGACGAGCACCGTTACTACTCTGTGCAATTGATCGACGCCTACGCGCAAAACTTTGCGTACCTGGGCACCCGCAGTACGGGCAACAACGGCGGGCATTTCATGGTCGCCGGCCCCAACTGGCAGGGTCAGCAACCGGTAAAAATGGATCGACTGCTGCGCAGCGAAACCCACATCGCCTACGCCCTGTATCGCACGCAGCTATTCGATGAAAAGGACCTGGCCCAGGTCAAGAAGATTCAGAAAGGCTACAAGGTCGAAACGCTGAGCCACTACGTCAAGCAGAAGGCCCCACCCGCCGCGCCGAAGATTGCCTGGCCCAAACCCACCCCGACCATGAGCGATACCCCTGATCTGTTCCGCTACCTTAACTTCATGCTGGCCTTCGCCCCGGCGCAGGACGCGGAAACGGACTTGCTCGCGCGCTTCAAGACCATCGGCATCGAGGCCGGCGAGCCTTTCAACCTGCACGACTTCACCGCAGAACAACGCCAGGCCCTGGAAGACGGTATCAGTGATGCCAAGGCCGAATTCGCCCGGTTCAAGAAAGACAAAGTCGATACTCACGAGGTCACCAGCGGCGATTTCTACGGTACCCGCGATCACCTCAAGGGCAATTACCTGTACCGCTACGCTGGCGCCAACCTGGGGATTTTCGGCAACTCGGCCGAAGAGGCCAATTACATCGGCTATTTCGTCGACAAGGACGGCAAGCCGCTCGACGCCTCGAAACACGATTACACCCTGCATTTCGACAAAGGCGCCCTGCCCCCGGCCGATGCGTTCTGGTCGCTGACGATGTACGACAGCAAGAACAAGTTGCTGGTGGCCAACCCGCTGAACCGCTACCTGATCAACTCGCGAATGCTGCCCGATCTCAAGCTCGACACCGACGGTGGCTTGACCCTTTATCTGCAAAACAGTGCACCGGCCAAGGACCTGCAAAGCAACTGGCTGCCTGCGCCGGAAGGCCCGTTCTATGGGGGCTTGCGCCTTTACCTGCCAAAACCGGAAGTCACCAGCGGCCAGTGGCAAATTCCGCCGCTAAACCCCGTGCCGGCTAAACCATGAATTCCCACTCCGTAGACCGCAGGAGCACCCCGACCGACGCACCCAGTGCAAAACTCCGGTGCAGATCGATGGCAAACCGGCACAACTGAGCGCCCTGTACCTCTGGGGCAGACGCAGCCGCCTGGGCCTGAAACCGGGCAACCTCGGCCCGCGCCTGCAAAACCTGTTGCGCGCCTGTTGCAGCCGGCAACCGACCGAAGATCAGGCGCTGCGCCAACTGAAGAAATCCTTGGCTACGCTGCATAGTCAGACCTGTCACCACCCGCCCCCGGCAGCTGACGCGTTGCGCCCACTCAACCCTATTCACGAGAAGGACTTCCCATGACAAACCTGATGTCGACCCGCCGACGCCATGGGCTGAGGCTTCTGTTTGCGCTGGTCTTGAGCATGCCCCTGCTGGCCTTCGCGGCCGAACCCCTGCCCTCGTGGAACGACGGACCATCGAAGCAAAACATCATCGAGTTCGTCCAGGCAGTCACCGACCAATCCAGCAAGGACTTCGTCAAACCCGAGGACCGCATCGCCGTCTTCGACAATGACGGCACGTTGTGGAGCGAACAGCCGATGTATTTCGAGTTGCTGTTTGCCCTCGAAGAGGTCAAGCGCACCGCACCGCAACACCCGGAATGGAAAACCACCCAGCCCTTCAAAGCCGTGCTGGAAAACGATCACCAGGCCCTGGCTGCCACCGGTATGGACGGCATCCTGAAGATCTTCGGCGCCACCCACACCGGCATGACCACCGACGCCTTCGATGACTACGCCAAGACCTGGCTGAGCCAAGCCAAACATCCGAAAACCGGCAAGCCGTACACCGAGATGATCTTCCAGCCGATGCTGGAAATGCTCGATTACCTGCGCAGCCAGGACTTCAAGACCTACATCGTCTCCGGGGGCGACACCGCGTTCATGCGCGCCTTTGCCGAGAAGGTCTACGGCATTCCACCCGAGCAAGTGATCGGCACCACCTTTGTCACCGCGTTCCAGTTCAAGGACGGCAAGGCCTCGATCGTGCGCACCCCGAAACTGGCCCACAACGACGACGGCCCGGGCAAACCGGAAAGCATCGACGCAGTGATCGGGCGCCGGCCGATCCTCGCGTTCGGCAACTCCGATGGCGACCTGCAAATGCTGCAGTGGACCGCCGCCGGGCCGGGCAAACGCTTCATGGGGTTGGTGCACCACACCGACGCCAAGCGCGAATGGGCCTATGACCGTCAATCGCAGATCGGGCGTCTGGACAAGGCCCTGGACGAAGCCAAAACCCGTGGCTGGACGATTGTGGATATGGCATCCGAATGGCGCCAGATCTATCCATTCGATGCGCCCGCTCCCGAGCAAGTGCAATAAAAAAAGCGTTACGCCGGACTGCAGTAAACGTTTGTCGGTGACTGACGGTAAGACCCGAGGACTTTTCGACGCGAAACAGGTAGGGTGCGCAAAATCAAATTGCCACTAGTGGACGCGTCCCGGGTTTTCATGGAGTTGCACACGCAATGAGTTGCTGGACCACCCTTGGCCTCCCGGCTGATGCAGATACACGCAGTATCAAACGCCAATACGCAATCCTGCTCAAACAGACGCGCCCGGATGAAGACCCAGAGGGCTTTCAGCGTCTGCGTGAGGCGTATGAGCAAGCGCTGAGCATCAAGGAATGGGAGCAATTGCGCGAGGATGACTCGGGTAATGATGCCCCGTGGGACCTGAGCGGGCTGTCGGTGGTGGAAGTCGACACGCTGCAACGGGTCACGCGTTCGCTGGACGGTGTCAGCCGTGTCGAGCTCGAACAACGTTATGCCGCCGCCCTCGAACATGGCGCGGCCGATGTGATGGAAGACGCCGTGCTCAGGCATTGCGTCGAACACTTCGAGACCTGTGAAACACTGCTCGAATGGGCAATGGAAACCTTTCACTGGTTCAGTCTCTGGCAGCGCCTGGAACTGGACGAAGAACTGATTGTAGAATTGTCGCAACAGCGCGAGCGCTTGGCGGAACGTCGTGAAGCGCCGATATTTCTGGCCCGGCAACAACGCCTCGCCGCAGAACCCGCTGCCACGCCAGAGCATCGCGCCGCCCACTTGCTGCTGGCGCCGGGCCCATTCAGTCAGCGCCGAGCCCTGGCCCGACGCTTGCGCGAAGACGATTGGGTGCACTGTCGAAAGCTGAGCTCTGCGTTGTACGCCAACCACCCCGACATCTGCGCAGACCTGCCCGGCGGTACGCCGTTCTTCTGGCGTGACTGGGAACATACCTATGACAGCTGGCCGATTTACCTGGGTATTGTCCTGGCCTGTCTGGTCGGCACCTTTATTCAGTTCGCGCCGTTGGGCACGCGTCTGGGCGAATTGATCGGCGTCACGGTGTTCTGGTCGGTGATATTCGCGGTCGTCGGATGGGCACTCAACTGGCTGACGGCGCACGTTGCCCATCGCTTTTGGTGGCTGGACGATCGATTGAGTGTGCGCCTTTCGCCCTCGCTCATGCCCCTGCCGTTTGGAGTGCTGCGCGACTTGATTCCCTGCATTGCGATGGCGGCGGGCATTGGCAACGTGTATGGCGTGGTCGGCAGCATCGTTTACATCACGACACTGATGAGTGTCGGACTTATACGCCGACGGAAGGTCAAACCGCACGTTTCCTGGCAACACGCCAGCCCCTTGCTCAAACGCAGCCTGATGGGCGCGGGCATTTTGGTGCTGGTTTTAGTACTCGGCGTGTTCAAAGTGATCTCAAGCCAAAGTACGGTCAACCGCAACCAGGGCCTGCAACAGTGGACCGAACGCTTGTGCAGCCGGATGCCGGCCACCGCCAGCGAATGCAACGCACCGGCCACTGTTGAGCAGTGGTACGGCCAGGAGAAACAGCCATGAACCCGAAATGGCTGTTCCCGGTGGCGACCCTTGGGATGCTGATCCTGATGGGGCTGGCCGGCTCTTCGAAATTCGTCGCCCGCATCGATTTGTGGCTGGATCGACACGACGCTCCGCTCACCGCGCAGGCCAATGCCCTGAGCCCGGTGATCGATTGCATCAACCGGGTCGACGTGCATTGGCGGGTCGCCTACGCACTGTACAAATCGCCGAAGCAACCTGCGGAACCGGTGCGAGACTGGATCACCAACCAGCATGATTTCGACGACAACGGTGCCCGTGATGCACCCGCCATTCAAAGGGATATCTGTTCGCCGAAAATCAGCGAAAAACTCAAGTTGCTGGACTACGACCCAACACTGGCGTTGAAAGCCGATGCCTACGCACAGGCATTACAGCAAGTGACGCCCTTTACGCAGCAAATCACCTTTTACCGACAGGCGCGTTTTTCGACCGCCATCAGTGAGGTGCAGCCCGCCTTTGCCGATCAATTCAGACCCAGGGCCGAGGACTACCTCACGGCGTCAACGGTACTGAGGCAGCAGGTTGAAGCGCTGGACCTCGAACAGCGGCGCGAGCAACTCAAACTGATCGAAGCGCGCCTGGGCAAGGACATTCACTGGTATTTGCTGGCCTACATGATCCAGGCCAGGGACACGCTGAACCTTGTAACGGAGGGCGTGAACAATCGAAGCCTGACGCCGCAGGCACTGGCTAAAGCCATCGCTGAACTGCAATTGGCCTGGGATTACCTGCAGCAGTTCGGCCAACGCCATATGCAGGAAACGCAAAACCGTAACGAAGCACCCAGTTATCTCTTGTCGCACATCGCCAGGCCGACACAGAAGTATCTGGATGCCTTGAATGCGCTGCACAAGGACTGGAAGAACAAGGCTGAACCACAGCGATTGAGTGATGATTTTTATGCGGTGACGCGTGGATATGATTCGCTGATCAGCCATTACAACCGACTGGCGCGTGCTGAGTATTGAGTGATGTGTTGTTCTTGAGGCCGCCTTCGCGGGCAAGCCTTGCTCCTACAGGATCAGGTCGTTCATAAAGTTGACTAACGACTCAATACCGTAGGAGCGAGGCTTGCC
>NZ_JASCOM010000271.1:0-7574 GCF_029959925.1 Pseudomonas sp. PS02303 | reverse complement strand
GAGCTTGCTCCCGCTGGGCTGCGAAGCGGCCCCAAAATCTACGGCCGCTACGCAGCCGGACGGGAGCAAGCTCCCTCGCCACAAATGTTCATCAGGGCCGCCACTGTGTTTCAGCGTTGAAACAGATGTCGCCCGGCAAAAATATTTTTCTCAAATCCCCGCAAAAAACCTCATTCCCAGCCGATACAGCCAATAAGCGCACACAAACCTATTACAACAGTGGCGCCCCGCTGACCCTGTGCGCCTCACGCCCGCCACTCAGCCATCACCGCAAGGACGCTCGCCGCCTCAATCACCCGAGTATCGTCCTATGTCCCTGCGTAATCTGAATATCGCACCTCGAGCCTTCCTGGGGTTTGCTTTCATTGCCTTGCTCGTCATCGTGCTCGGTGTGTTTGCGGTGAATCGCATGTCGATCATCCGCCAGGCCTCGATCGACATGGGCAGTACCCAACTGCCCAGCATCGGCTTCCTGGGCAATGTCACCGAAAACATCCTGCGCATGCGCATCTTGTCGTTCCGGATTCTGGTCAACCGCGAGCCGGCCAGTTTGCAGGAAGCTGAAGCGCGGATCGCGGTGCTTATCGACAAGGCGCGCAAGGCCCAGGCCAGTTATGCCGAGTTGCCGATGGAGTCGGACGAAGAGGCGCTGTACAAGGTATTCAGCGCGACGCTGGAAAAATACATGCAAGCGCAACGGGAGATGCTGGACCTGTCGCGCCAGAACAAGGTGGATGAGATGCGCGCCTTGATCAACACGCGGATCAAGGAAGGCACCGACCTGATGGGCGAGCAGCTCAATAAACTGGTGGCTTACAACCAGCAGGGCGCAAAAGCGGCCGGGATGATTGCGCAAGAAAACTACAACACCGCCGTGAACGGCATCATCGTGGTATCGGTGGTCGCGTCGCTCCTGACCGTGCTGCTGGCCTGGCTACTGACCCGCAGCATCGTCACGCCGCTCAATCGCGCAGTGCAGGCCGCAGAAACCATTGCCGGCGGCAACCTGAGCAAAGCCATCGAAATCGACGGCAAGGACGAACCGGCACGCTTGCTCGGAGCCTTGTCCGTCATGCAGGCCAACCTGCGCAAAACCATCGAACAGATCGCCGGGTCCGCGACGCAACTGGGTGCTGCCGCAGAAGAACTCAGCACCGTGACCGAGGAAGCGTCCCGCGGCCTGCAACAACAGAACAACGAAATCGAACAAGCCGCCACGGCGGTCAACGAAATGACCGCTGCCGTGGAAGAAGTCGCGCGCAACGCCGTGTCGACCTCCGAAGCGTCGAGCCAGTCGACCCAGGCCGCCCGTGAAGGCCGCGACCGCGTGGTGGAAACCGTGGACGCGATCCAGACCATGACCCACGACGTGCAAAACACTTCATTGATGATCGAAGGCCTGGCCGCACAGGGCCGCGACATCGGCAAAGTGCTGGACGTGATCCGCGCCATCGCCGAACAGACCAACCTGCTGGCGCTCAACGCGGCCATTGAAGCGGCCCGTGCCGGTGAAGCCGGACGTGGTTTTGCCGTGGTGGCAGACGAAGTCCGGGCTCTGGCCCATCGCACGGCACAATCGACCCAGGAAATCGAAAAAATGGTCGCCGGCATCCAGAACGGCACGGGCGAAGCCGTCTCGTCGATGCAGCAGAGCAATCAGCGCACCCAGAGCACCTTGGAGATGGCCCGCGCCGCTGGTGTGGCGCTGGAGCAGATCACCCAGTCAATCCACTTGATCAACGAACGCAACCTGGTGATCGCCAGCGCGTCGGAAGAGCAAGCCCAGGTGTCCCGTGAAGTCGACCGCAACCTGGTGAACATCCGCGACCTCGCCACCCAGTCCGCCGCCGGTGCCAATCAGACCAGCGCCGCGACGCATGAGCTGTCGCGCCTGGCGGTCGATTTGAATGCGATGGTGGCGCGTTTCGTGATTTGAGATAGGGTTGAGACTGGGAGTCCGCGCGCGACAGGAGAAACACATGCGCTATTCAGCCTTGACCCAACGAATCGCCGGCGACGGAGCGGCAGCCTGGCAGATTCATGACCGAGCGCTGGAAATGCGCGAGCAAGGAGTCGATGTACTGCTGTTGTCGATCGGCGATCCTGATTTCGATACGCCGGCGCCCATCGTGCAGGCGGCCGTCGACAGTTTGCGGGCCGGCGACACGCATTACCCGGAGGTGCGCGGCAGTCGCGGATTGCGCAGCAGCATTGCGCGGCGCCATCGACAGCGCAGTGGTCAGGCGGTGGACGCCGATCATGTGATCGTGTTTCCGGGCGCGCAGTGTGCGGTGTATTCGGTCGCGCAATGCCTGCTCGATCCCGGCGATGAGGTGATCGTCGCCGAACCGATGTACGTGACCTATGAAGGGGTGTTCGGCGCTTGCGCGGCCAAGGTGGTGCCGGTGGCAGTGCGGCCGGAGAACGGCTTTCGCGTTGACCCGGCGGATGTCGCGGCGCTGATTACGCCGAAGACCCGCGTCCTGTTACTCAACAGTCCAAACAATCCGTCCGGCGCAAGCCTGTCATTGAAGACCTGGCAAGCGCTGGCGGTGTTGTGCGTGCGTCATGATCTGTGGCTGATCAGCGACGAGGTCTACAGCGATCTGTTGTTCGAGGGCGAACACATCAGCCCGGCAAGCCTGCCGGGCATGGCCGAACGCACCGCGACCATCAACAGCCTGTCCAAATCCCACGCCATGAGCGGCTGGCGCGTGGGTTGGTCAATCGGCCCGAAACTGTTGGCCGAGCACCTGGTGCATTTGTCGTTGTGCATGCTGTTCGGCATTCCCGATTTTGTGCAGAAAGCCGCGCAAGTGGCGCTGGATGAAGACCTGCCGGAAGTGGCGCTGATGCGAGAGGAATATCGCCTGCGTCGCGATCTGGTGTGCGCGAGGTTGAGTGGTTGCCCGGGGATCCGCCCGATCCGGCCGGATGGCGGGATGTTCGTGATGGTCGATGTGCGCCCGACCGGGTTGTGCGCCCAAGGGTTTGCCGAGCGTCTGCTGGAGGGTTACGGCGTGTCGGTGCTTGCCGGCGAGGCATTCGGGCCAAGTGCGGCGGGGCATATCCGCATCGGGTTGGTGGTGGATCAAGTGAAACTGGCGGATGCGTGCCGGCGGATTGCATTGTGTGCTGCGGACCTGCTCGAAGCGCGGCGGGCCTGACAGTGTTGTGTGAGTGCCGGCCTCTTCGCGGGCAAACCTTGCTCCTACAGGATCGGCGAAACCCGTAGGAGCGAGGCTTGCCCGCGAAGGCTGACTAACAGACGCCGAAATCCTTACGCCCGGACCACGCCCCGACATTCACCAGGTTCTTCGGCCGTTCTCCAGCCAACGCCATCAGCAGATTATCCACCGCGCACCCAGCCATCGCTTCCCGCGTCTCATGCGTCGCCGACCCCATATGCGGCGTCGCCACCACGTTGTTCAACGTCAACAACGGCGAATCAACATTCAGCGGCTCACGCTCAAACACATCCAGTCCCGCCGCGCGAATCTGTCCGGTGCGCAATGCCTCAATCAGCGCGGCCTCATCGACGACTTTTCCTCGGGAAATGTTGATGAAAATACTCTCCGGGCGCATCAAGGCGAACTCTTCAGCGCCAATCAACCCTTCGGTTTCAGCCGTCAACGGCAAGGTCAGGCAAATGAAATCGGCCTGTTGCAACAGCGCCGTCAGGCTGCGGTACTGAGCATCAAAGCGTTGCTCAACCGCCGGTTTTGGCGAATGGCTGTGATAGATAACCGGCATGCCAAAACCAAAATGCCCGCGCTGGGCCAACGCCTCACCAATACGCCCCATGCCGATGATGCCCAGGGTCTTGCCGTGCACGTCGGTGCCGAAATGCACCGGACCGATGTTGCGGTTCCACTGACCGGCGCGGACCATGTTGGCCAGTTCCACCACCCGCCGGGCCGTCGCCAGAATCAGCGCGAACCCCGTATCCGCCGTGGTTTCCGTCAGCACGTCCGGGGTGTTGCTGAGCAGAATGCGCCGCTCGGTCAGGTAGTCGATGTCATAGTTGTCGACGCCCACCGAGACACTGGCAATCGCTTCAAGATTGGGCGCCAGATCAAGCAATTCGCCGTCCAGCTTCAGACTTGCGCCAAGCAAGCCATGGGCGCGGGGCAGGGCGGCGCGCAGTTGTTCGATGCCCTCCGGGTTGAGGTTGTCGATCAGTGTCACGTCGGTGTGCTCATGCAGGCGAGCCATCAACAGCGGCGAGAGTTTCTTGTACAGCACGACCTGCTTTTTCATCGTCATCATCTCAACTTCAAATCAAGGGTGAGCCGGCACTGGCCTTTGCGTATCGGCCTTGGCCACGACCCGGTCACTGGCGCCGGGCTTGAGGAAAATCGTCAAAATCACGGAGAGCATCAACGCGCCGCTCATCAGCAAGTAAGAAGCGCCGGGCGAGCCGGTGGAGCTGTTCAGGTAGCCGACCAGATACGAACCGCCGAATGAACCCAGCGCGCCCATGCTGTTGATCAGCGCCATGGCCCCGCCGGCAACGTTGGCCGGGAGGATTTCCGGAACGATGGCGAAAAACGGCCCATACGGCGCATACATGCAGGCGCCGGCGATCACCAGCAGGGTGTAGGACCACCAGAAATGTTCGGCGCCCAAGGCATAGGAACCGTAGAACGCAATCGAGGCGATCAGCAGCGGCGGCCAGACGAAGCGTTTGCGCTTCTGCAATTTGTCCGAGCCCCAGGACACCAGCAGCATGGCGATCACCGCGGCCAGGTACGGCAGCGCCGAGAGCCAGCCGGCTTCGATCATGTCCATCTGCGCGCCGGCCTTGAGGATCGACGGCAGCCACAACACGAAACCGTAGACACCAATGCTCCAGCAGAAAAACTGCAGCGCAAGGATGATCACTTTCGGCGAACGGAAGGCTTCGGCGTAGTTCTTCACTGCTTTGATGCCGACCTGTTCGGCGGCGAGGGCGCTTTCCAGGTCGTGCTTCTCCTGGTCGGTCAGCCATTTGGCCTGGGCCGGACGGTCATCGGCCAGACGCCACCAGATAAACGCCCAGAATACCGCCGGCAAACCTTCAATGATGAACATCCAGCGCCAGCTGTAATGCTGCACCAGATAACCTGACACCACTGACATCCACAGCATGGTCACCGGGTTGCCGAGGATCAGGAAAGTATTGGCCCGGGAGCGTTCGGCGCGGGTGAACCAGTGGCACAGGTACACCAGCATCGCTGGCATCACCGCGGCTTCGACCACACCGAGCATGAAACGGATCACGATCAGCCAATAGGCGTTGGAGACGACCCCGGTCAACGTCGCGAGCCCGCCCCAGAGGATCAGGCTGACGAAAATCAGCTTCTTCACGCTGTGCTTCTGCGCATAGATCGCGCCCGGTATCTGGAAGAAAAAGTAACCGAGGAAAAACAGCGCGCCGAGCATTGAAGACAGGCCGGGCGTGATCATCAGGTCGGCGGCCATCCCGGAGGCGGCAGCGAAGCCGTAATTGGCGCGGTCCAGATACGCCAGGCTGTAGGTGATGAAGACGATTGGCATGATGTACCACCAACGGCGGGTGGCGAGTGAGGCGGTTTTCATGGTGGTGCTCCTGAGCTTGTTGTTTTTGTCGCAGCAGGTAACGGGTCAGAAATCTTCAGTGGCTGTGCGGGGCTCTTCGCGGGCAAGCCTCGCTCCTACAAGAGCGCCGCTGTCCTGTAGGCGCGAAGCTTGCCCGCGAACAGCGGTCTCCAATTCGACGGACATTTCCAGGCGGGTCGGCAACCCCTCCATATCCCCGCGACTCTGCACCGCACGGCTGCCAATCCAGTTGGCCCGCTGCACGGCATCGGCGAAGCTGTGGTTTTCGAGCAAGGCGCTGATCATGCCGACGGCAAAGCCATCACCGGCGCCGACGGTATCGACCACCGTTGCCACCGGCACACCCGCGACAAACCCCTGATCTTGCTGCGTGCGGTAATACGCGCCATGGGACCCGAGCTTGATTGCCACCGCTTCTGCACCCTGATCGAGATAAAACGCCGCAATGTCCTCCGGGTCTTCATACCCGGTCAGTAAACGTCCTTCACTCAACCCCGGCAGCACCCAGTGGGCGAGGGCGGCGAGACGGTTGATCTCGCTGATCATCAGTTGCTCGCTGGCCCACAGACTTGGGCGCAGGTTCGGGTCGAAGGACACGCTGCGCCCGGCAGTGCGCATGCGGGTCATCAGTTCAAAAGACATTTCCCGGGCCGACGCAGACAGCGCCGGAGGAATGCCGGTAGCGTGCAGATGTCGCGCGTTGAGCAACGGCGGGGAGATCGATTGCACCGACAAATGACTCGCCGCCGAGCCGCGACGGAAATACTCGACCGCCGGATCACTGCCATCGTCGGTACGAGACTTGAGCTGAAACCCGGTCGGGTGTGCCGGGTCGATGGCGACATGGCTGCAATCCAGGCCTTCCTTTTCCAACGTATCGACGACAAACCGTCCCAACGAATCGGCACCGACCCGGCTCAGCCACGCCACGTTGAACCCCAGCCGCGACAGGCCGATCGCGACGTTGTTGTCCGCCCCGGCAATGCGCTTGTGGAATTGGCTGACGGCCGCCAGATCACCGTTCTGATCGGCGACGAACATGGCCATGGTTTCGCCGAACGAGAGAATATCGAACTCAGACATGGGCACTCTCCAGACGGGATTGGCCGAGGCGGGCGAGGGTGGCGACGTGGTCGGTGGTCAACTGCACCAGGTCATCGCCTTGCAGCGGATATTCCGCCGCGCGCATCACGCCTTGGGCCATGTGCCGCAGCAGTTGTTCCCACAGGTGCACATCGCTGGCAGCTGGCGGGGTGGCGACCAGTTTGCCGTCAGCCCGGCGCGCAACGGCTTTGCAATGCACGTAGCCGACATGCCGACAGAGCAGCCGAGCGGCATTGACGGCGGACTGGTCCTGCCATTGCCAGTTGCCGATGTCGAAGGTCATTTTGATCGGCAGTCGGTGTCGCTCGACTTCGCCGAAGAAGCGTTGGAACGGCTCGATACGCCCGCCGTGCAAGGTCTGGTCGTTTTCCACCAGCAGCTGCACCGGGCTTCGCGCGAGGATCCGGCTCAAGGTGTGCAGATCGTTGTTGTCAGTGAAGTAGCCCAAGGAAACTTTCAGCCATTTGGCGCCGAACGTTTCAGCGCGCTGGAGGGTGCAAAGCAGTTCAGGGTTGGGTTTCGACTGGCCGGCCAGCCACAGTTCCATCGGTGAGGAATAGATGCTTTCCAGGCCATGTGAGCGAGTGGCGTCGGCCAGTTGCACCGGGTTTTCATGGGTCAGCAATTCTTCGCGCCATTCAATGCGCGTGGCACCGGCGGCCGCCAATACCTCGATAAAACTGCCTTGGCCACGTTGGCGGACCAGATCGGCGCCGTAGCTCGACAGGCTGATGGAAACGGGTGGTTTATTCATTGTTTTGCACCTCTGAAACCGGTTTCATTTTTGTTCAAAAAAAATGGCTTAAGTAATGTGGGGTTCTTTCGGGCCTCATCGCGAGCAGGCTCACTCCCACAGGTGTACGCATTCCAATGTGGGAGCGAGCCTGCTC
>NZ_JASCOM010000270.1:0-7594 GCF_029959925.1 Pseudomonas sp. PS02303 | reverse complement strand
GGCAAGCCTCGCGCCTACAGGACTTTGCGTATCGCTCGATTGAGCCACGACACAATACTGTAGGAGCGAGGCTTGCCCGCGAAGGCGTCACGACAGGCGCTAAAGCTACAAAACCTGGCGCAAGAAGGCCTGCGCCCGCGGATCCTTCGGCGCATCGAAGAACTCGGCCGGCGAGGCATCTTCCAGCAATTTGCCGTGATCGAAGAACAGCACTCGATCCGCGACTTCCCGTGCAAAGCCCATCTCGTGGGTGACGCAGACCATGGTCATGCCTCCGTTTGCACAAGGGTTTAAGCAGGAATTGTTGCTCTAACGCTGATCGTTCACACGCTCTGCATGGGAGCGATCAGCAGCGCAAAAAAAACCCCGCTTTCGCGGGGTTTCTCGTCAGGCCAACTGAGGCTGCGCACTCAGTGGTTTGAGCGGTAGCAGCGGCGCATGGGGATCGGCTTTCACCGATTTGCGCCAGGCTGCCAGCCACTCGGGATGGCCTTCATTCCAGATCTGCTCATGCAAGCGAGCCAATGCCACCGGGTCGCTCAGCAATTGCACACGCTCATTGTTGTTCAGGCCGTCAGGCCCGACTTTCAATGCGTGACGCACCCGTTCGATGCGCAACCATTCGATCGGCTCGGCCTGACCGTGACGCGAGGTCGCCAGCGAGCACGCCAAGGCGTTCTGCTGTGGATCGACCACCGCACGGATGAAACCGTCGTTCAGTGCATGCCAACGGTTTTCGTGGGTGTACTGATCGGTTGCCAGCAACGCTTGCGGCGGATTGTATTCCTCAGGGATCAGGAACAGGCTTTCGTCACGGGACTTGAGGCCCAGGCCGACACGACTGGAAATCACCGATACCGGGATCGACAGCATCAACGAACCGACGATCGGCACCAGCCACCACAGGAAGCTCGGGTTCAGCCAGACCACCAGCAGGGCCCAGAAGAAGCCCAGCAAGGTTTGCGGACCGTGGCGCTTGACCGCTTCGCTCCATGGCGTGGAGTCGTCGTCACGTTGTGGCGAATTCCAGGTCGCGGCCCAGCCGAGGAACGCGGCGAGGACGAAACGGGTGTGGAAAATCATCCGCACCGGCGCCAGCAGCATGGAGAACAGCATCTCCAGCAGCATTGACAAGGTCACCTTGAACTTGCCACCGAACTCTTTCGCGCCCTTGGCCCAGATCAGGATGATGCTCAACAGCTTCGGCAGGAACAACAGCACAATCGTCGTCGAGAACAGCGCAATTGCTTTGTCCGGGTGCCATTGCGGCCACAGCGGATAGAGCTGACGCGGCTCAAGGAAGTACTGCGGTTCCATCAAGGTGTTGACCGCCAGCAGCGCCGTCGACAACACCAGGAAGAAGAACCATAACGGCGCCGACAGGTAAGACATCACGCCGGTCAGGAACACCGCACGGTGAACCGGGTGCATGCCCTTGACCAGGAACAGGCGGAAGTTCATCAGGTTACCGTGACACCAGCGACGGTCACGCTTGAGTTCGTCCAGCAGGTTCGGCGGCAGTTCTTCGTAGCTGCCCGGCAAATCGTAGGCAATCCACACGCCCCAGCCGGCACGGCGCATCAGCGCAGCTTCGACGAAGTCGTGGGACAGAATCGCACCGGCAAAAGCACCTTTACCCGGCAACGGCGCCAAGGCGCAGTGCTCGATGAACGGCTTCATGCGGATGATCGCGTTGTGGCCCCAGTAGTGGGATTCACCCAACTGCCAGAAGTGCAGGCCGGCAGTGAACAACGGACCGTACACGCGGGTAGCGAACTGCTGCATACGCGCATAAAGGGTGTCCATGCCCGACGCACGCGGCGCGGTCTGGATGATCCCGGCGTCCGGCGTGGCTTCCATCAAGCGCACCAGGCTGGTCAGGCAGTCACCGCTCATCACGGAGTCCGCGTCGAGCACGACCATGTACTTGTAGTCGCCGCCCCAGCGACGGCAGAAGTCGTCGAGGTTGCCGCTTTTACGTTTCACACGACGGCGACGACGGCGATAGAAAATCTTGCCGAAACCCTTGGCTTCACGGCAGACGTCCAGCCAGGCTTGCTGCTCGGCCACGCAGATGTCCGCGTCATTACTGTCACTGAGGACGAAGAAGTCGAAGCGATCCAGGTCACCCGTGGCTGCAACCGACTCGAAGGTCGCACGCAAACCGGCAAACACCCGTGGCACGTCTTCGTTGCAGATCGGCATCACCAGTGCAGTGCGCGCGTCCTTGGCAATCGGCTCGTTGCCGGCGCTTTTACCGGAGATCCGGTATTTGTCGTGGCCAGTGAGCAATTCGAGGAAGCCCATCAGCGCCGTCCAGAAACCGGCCGAGACCCAGCAGAACAGAATCCCGAACAGAATCAGGATGCTGGTTTGCAGCGCATACGGCAGCACTTGCGTGACGGTTTTCAGGATCGGTTGGTGCAGAACCTCGTTCAGGTCGACGAACGACCAGCCCTGGTACGGCATGATGCCTTTCATGTACCAGCCGGCGACGATGGTCTGGCCAAGCATCAGGACCAGCAGAATGTAACGGCGGATCGAACCGACGGTGCGCCAGCGAGCCGCCGGCAGCACGTTCTCGTCCTTCGGCGGGGCCGGGGGATTGGTGCGACCGGTCAGACGCCGCCAGCCACGCACCAGAATGTTGGTGCGCCACGGCTCCGGCACGACTTTGGTCCGACGGATCGGCGGGGTGGCCTTGAGGCAAACCCGACCACTGGCGTCGACCGCCAGCATTTCCGCTTCTTCCAGTTCTTCAGCAGTGCTCAGGGTCAGGCGACGGCCCACCGAGGCTTGGGCAGCCTCGGTCGGAGCGTCGAACGTCGAAGACGACAGGCGTTGGTGCAATTCGCTGAAGGACTGGCAGCCCGCGAGTTCAGCGCGCTGCTGGTCGGTCATCGGTAGATGCGCCAGATACTCGGCAAGAGTCTCTGGCTGTAGTTGAGAATTACTCATCGGCAGGCAACTGGTAGCTCCAGGTCTCGGTCAGGACTTCTTCCGTCGCTGCCGATTCCGGTGTGGCTGGGGCCGCGTCCGCAGCAACAGGCTGCTTGGCGTCTTTGTTGTCCTTGTCCTTTTCCTTGGTATCGGCAACTGGCTTCGCGTCGGCCTGCTTGGCTTCGGCTTGCTTGGCGTCCTTGGCTTCCTTGTCCGCCTTCTCTTGTTGCTTGGCGGCCACTTTATCGGCCTTGGCAACCGAAGAGTTGGAGACTGGCAGCGAGTTCTTGGAGAGGTCGCCCGGCACGATGTTCTCGACCAGTGCCGCACGCATCTCGGTAGGCTTGCCCGGATCCTTGATTTTCATCCGCAGGGTCAGGCGCCAGCCCTTGGTTTCAGGGTTGTAGCGCACGCTGTTTTCGACCAGCTCGGCATTGTCGCCCACGCTGACCTGGCTGCGAACGTCCGCGGTTTCCGGCAGTGCTGCCAGGGACGGACCTTCGAAGTCCACCAGATAGGCAACGCTGCCATCCGGCTGACGGATCAGGTTGGACTGTTTCACGTCACCCGTGGAGCGCAGGGTCTGTTGAACCCAGGCGCTGTCCGGTGCGTGAAGGGCGGCTTCGTCGATGGTCCAGTGCATGCGATAGGCGACGTCCAGCGGCTGACCAGGCTCAGGCAGCTTTTCCGGGCTCCAGAACGCAACGATATTGTCGTTGGTTTCGTCGGCAGTCGGAATCTCTACCAGATCGACGGAGCCCTTGCCCCAATCGCCTTTGGGTTCGATCCAGGCACTTGGGCGCTTGTCGTAGCGGTCGTCGAGGTCTTCGTAGTGGCTAAAGTCGCGGCCACGTTGCAGCAAACCGAAACCACGCGGGTTTTCGATCGAGTAGTTGCTCACGGCCAAGTGTTTTGGATTGTTCAGTGGACGCCAGATCCATTCGCCGTTGCCGGCATGAATCGACAGACCGCTGGAATCGTGCAGTTCACGACGGTAGTTCAGCACTTTCGACGGCTGGTTGGCGCCGAACAGGAACATGCTGGTCAGCGGCGCAACGCCAAGCTTGGTGACCTTGTCACGCAGGAACATGCGGGCCTTGACGTCGACAATGGTGTCGCTGCCAGGACGCAGGGTCAGACGATAAGCACCGGTGGCGCGTGGCGAATCCAGCAGCGCGAAGATCACCAGGTGTTTGTCACCCGGTTTTGGCCGTTGAATCCAGAATTCGGTGAAGCGCGGGAATTCTTCGCCGGACGGTAATGCGGTATCGATGGCCATGCCGCGAGCGGACAAGCCATAGGTGTGACCCTTGCCGACAACGCGGAAGTAGCTCGCGCCGAGCATGGTCATGATTTCGTCTTGCTTGTCGGCCTTGTTGATCGGGTAAAGCACACGGAAACCGGCATAACCCAGTTGTTCGGTAGCTTTAGGATCGAACTTCACATCGCCGAAATCGAAACGAGTTGGGTCGTATTTGATCTCTTCGACGGTGTTGGCCGTGATTTCGTTGATTTTCACCGGCGTGTCGAAGTGCATGCCCTGGTGATAGAACGAAAGCTTGAACGGGGTTTTCTGATCGGCCCACTCGGCTTTTTCAGTGCGGAAACGAATTTTTTGATAGTCCGCGAATTTCATTTCGCGGAATTCGTTCGGCAGGTTACTGCGCGGGGCTTCGTATTTTTGTCCGGCCAGCTCTTTCGCCTTGACCGATACATCCTCCAGATTGAATGCCCAAATCTGGCCGGCGCTGAGCAAGCAGAGCAGTGCAGAGCCCGCTACCAGAGCGCTTCGGAACCGTTTGGCAGTCAATTTTGGTGCATTACAGGGAGTAACAATCACGAGCAACCCTCGCCGAAAACAGATCAAAAAACCAACGGCCAGCTATCTATATGCCAGGTTGGCGAGCATTGTTCCGACTCCTATGGGGCTAAATGATTCCCCAACAGGTCTCGGACAAGTCTCTACCTAAGTCAAAATGGACCAACGAACGCTGATCCCCGTAGCGCGCGATTATCTAGTAGGCCGCGTTACAACGCATCAGGGGTAACAAAGTATTTATCGCGCAAAACCCCTGTTTTCAGTCGAAAAGCCCTGAAAAACATGTTTCAAGTGCTTTCACGTCTGTAACAGGAAGGTGACCGGGCCATCGTTGACCAGGTGCACCTGCATGTCCGCGCCGAATCTACCTGATGCCACAGTGCCATGCACCTGTTTCGCTTTGCTTAATAAATAGTCGAAAAGCTCCTCGCCCAGGGCAGGAGGGGCAGCGGTCGAAAAACTCGGGCGCAACCCGCTCTTGGTGTCTGCGGCCAGGGTAAATTGCGAGACCAGCAGCAACCCGCCGCCTACATCCGCCAAAGACAGATTCATCTTGCCCTCGGCGTCACTGAATACTCGATAGTTAAGCAGTTTATGCAGAAGTTTGTCGGCGCTGGCACGAGTATCCTCGGGCTCTACCGCCACCAGCACCAACAACCCCTGATCGACCGCCCCCACCACTTCCCCCGCTACCTCGACTCGCGCGCCATGCACGCGTTGCAGCAGGCCTTTCATGCTTCTTCGGGCGGCAGGTCGAGCAGGCGGCGAGCCATCTGCCCGGCGGCACGCACCAGTGCATCGGTGATGCCCGGCTCGGACGCGGCGTGGCCGGCGTCGCGGATCACCTGGAGTTCACTGTTCGGCCAGGCCTGATGCAGTTCCCAGGCGTTGTCCAGTGGGCAGATCACGTCATAACGACCGTGGACGATCACGCCAGGCAAATGGGCGATCTTGCCCATGTCGCGAATCAGCTGGTTCGGCTCGAGGAAGGCATTGTTGGTGAAGTAGTGACATTCGATACGTGCGATGGACAATGCGCGCTGCGGCTCGGAGAAGCGATCGACCACCAGCGGATTCGGACGCAAGGTCGCGGTCCGGCCTTCCCAGGTGGACCAGGCCTTGGCCGCATGCATCTGGGCGATCTGATCGTTGCCGGTCAGGCGCTTGTGGAAAGCGCTGAGCAAGTCGCCGCGCTCATCCAATGGAATCGGCGCGACATAGTCCTGCCAGTAATCGGGGAACAGACGGCTGGCGCCACACTGGTAGAACCACTCGATTTCCTGCGGACGGCAGAGAAAAATCCCGCGCAGGATCAGACCGTGTACACGCTCCGGGTGGGTTTGCGCGTAGGCCAGCGCCAGGGTCGAGCCCCAAGAGCCGCCAAACAGCACCCATTTTTCGATGCCCAGGTGTTTGCGAATGCGCTCAAGGTCGGCGACCAGATCCCAGGTGGTGTTGTTTTCAAGACTGGCGTGGGGCGTGGAACGCCCGCAACCGCGCTGGTCGAAGGTCACGATGCGGTACATGTTCGGATCGAAGTACCGTCGACTCTGGGCATCACACCCGGCACCGGGGCCGCCGTGGATGAACACCACCGGCAAACCTTCCGGTGAACCGCTTTCGTCGACATACAGGGTGTGAGTTTCATCGACGGCCAGATCGTGCCGGGCGTGGGGTTTGATCTGCGGGTACAAAGTCTGCATTGCGCGCTCCGTAAGGGGTCGAGGTCATCCCTGGGGGGACTTCTATTATTCTGCCGTCCGGCATCATAAACCCGAATTACGCCAATGAGCATGCCCCTTGCAGCGTCATAACCTGTCAGCCAAAAACCCGAGCAGCGTTTCATACAGCAAGTCGACCTCGGCGACCTGGCCCCGGGCCCGCAAACAGCCATGAACCAGCCCTTCTCCATAGTAAAGCGTGGTGGGCACACCCGCGGCCTGGAGATGCTCGGCATAGAGCACGCCGTCATCGCGCAGCGGGTCGAATTGCGCCACGGCAATCAATGCCGGCGGCAGCCCGCCGAAGTGTCCGGCGAGCAACGGCATCGCATAGGCGCCCGGCTGTCGGGTGCCGCGCAGGTACAAGGCGTGATAACAATCCACATCGCTGCTGGCGAGCAATGGCGCGTCGATGCATTCGCTACGCGACGGCAACGAGCGATCACCGCCCAGCCCCGGATAGATCAAGACCTGCGCCGCCGGGACCGGCTCGCCCGCATCCCGCAGCGCCAGACACAACGCAGCAGCCAGATTGCCACCGGCACTGTCCCCCGCCACCAGCGTTCGTCCGGGATCAAGCCGAAAAGGTCCGCTTCGCAGCGCGCGCCAGACTCCCAGGCAATCATTGAACGCCGCCGGAAAAGGATGTTCCGGCGCCAATCGGTAATCGACCGCGATCACCAGTGCGCCGAGTGTCGACGCCAGTTCGGCGCAGATGAAATCGTGGGATTCCAGATCCCCTACCACCCAACCACCGCCATGCAGATACACGATGCACGGTCCACCGCCGGTCGGAGGTGAAACCGGCGGCTGATAAGACCGCACCGGCACGCCGGCCAACTCGAAATCGACCACGTAGAGCCCGGCGGGACGTGGCGGAGTGAACGCCCGGCACATCGCGCTGTAGGCCTGGCGCAAACCGTCGAGGCTGCTGTCGGTGCTGTTGAAGCTGACGGTTTTCTCGACGAATGCCGACATTTTTTCAGAAATCGGGTAAGGCTTCATGGGTCTGGTGCCCGTTCAGGAGATGGGGCCAACCCCTGTGGGAGCGAGCCCCGCTCGCGAAAGCGGAGTGTCAGTCAACATTGATGTCGACTGACACTCCGTCTTCGCG
>NZ_JASCOM010000026.1:0-53003 GCF_029959925.1 Pseudomonas sp. PS02303 | reverse complement strand
GCTCGCGATGGCGGAGTGTCTGGCACCATCGATGTTGAATGTGCTGCCGTCATCGCGAGCAGGCTCGCTCCTACAAGGGATTGCAGTGCACTTCCCGGGTATGAAAAAGCCCCGCCATCACTGGCGGGGCTTTTTTGCATCTGGCGTATTCAGATCCCCATGTTGGCCAAGGCTTGCACGATGTTGCGCAAGGTGCCGGCAAGGGTAGGATGTTCCATTTCGAAGCGCTCGACGGCAAGGTTTACGTTGTCGGCGAGGCTGGAGTCCTGGGTTTTGGTTTCGAGCTCAAGCTCCAGTTCGATCTGTTGCATCAGCGCGTGCAGGTCTTCGCGCTCGGCTTCCGTCAGCGGCGGATTCTGTTCCAATTGCTCGCGCAGAGTATTGAGCTGTTGTTGCAGTTCGCGGGCAGGCATGGCGTTCTTCCTTTTATCGATAGGCACTGGCATAGACCGCAGCAGCGTGCCAAAGGTCTATGGCTTGCCTTTAGATTAATCCACTCCCGCGCAACCTGCATGATCTCGATCAGGGCTTTTCGCCCTTGAGCCGACGCAGGCTGATGTCCGCCAGGCAGGTGTCGAGCTCGCCGAGGTGATCGATCACCGAATGCACACCCAGGCTGAACAACTGCACGGTCGCTTTACCACGCAGGTGTTCGCGTTCCTTTTGGCTCAAGGCCTGCCATTCGTTGGGCGCCAACCCGCAGAGCGAACCGCAGGACGCCAGGCCGATCGTCCATAACCCGGCATTCAGTCCCGATTGCAGCAGTCGCGGTTCGCCACTGACCAGCACGCAACCATCGAGTCGTTCGACATTCAATGCCATCAAGGCTTGCCAGCAAGCGTTCGGCGCCGGCCATGGATTGAGTGTTGCGGGGTGTTGCGAAGGTTTGATCCACGCAGGCAGGGCGCCGGCCAGCGAATGGGTGAGGGCGGGGGGCAACTCGTCGAGCCAGGCGCAAGGAATCTGCTGGCGCTGCAAGCTGTTCAGACTGTCCAGCGCGCCGGGGGTGACCTCGGCATGCGCTGGTGTGTGAGTATCGTGCTGGCGCATCCGGGCGCCGAAATCCACCAGGCAACCGCTGAGCCCGAACAGTACGGCGGTCAGGCTGGGTGCGGCAACGGGCAAGGCTTCGGCGTGCGGCATATCAACGTCCCTGAAATAACGACAAGGCTATGTGTTGCCGGTGACAGTTGCATGACACTGATGTGAAGCGCGCTCAGTCAGGACGAATCATCTGTAAGTCCTCACGCGCGAGGCTGCCCTAAACCGGCTTTTCCGTCTTATACTAGCCAGCTTATCGCCTGGGCCAAGTGCCCATGCCAGTACAATCCAAGGAGTTTTCTATGCGCTGGAGCAATCGTCTAGCTCAGCTTTGTGTGTGTGCCAGCGTCTTGCTGGTTCCGTTCGCAGCCCAGGCTGCCACGGAAGAAGACCCTTGGGAAAGCGTCAACCGTCCAATCTTCCAGTTCAACGACTTCGTCGACACCTATGCACTCAAGCCAATCGCTCAAGGCTACCAGTTCGTGACGCCGCAGTTTCTGGAAGACGGCATTCACAACATGTTCCGCAACGTCGGTGATGTCACCAACCTTGCCAACAACGTCTTGCAGGCTAAACCGGCCGCGGCTGGCGTCGATACTGCGCGTCTGATCTTCAACACTACCTTCGGCCTGCTGGGCTTCTTCGACGTCGGCACCAAAATGGGCCTGAATCGTAGCGACGAAGACTTCGGCCAGACGCTCGGTTACTGGGGCTTGGGCAGCGGCCCGTATGTGATGTTGCCGTTGTTGGGCCCAAGCACGTTGCGTGATGCGCCATCCAAGTACGTCGACGGCTACACCGGCCCGTATCGCTATATCAACGACGTTCCCGTGCGTAACTCGATCTTCGGCCTGAACATCGTCGACACCCGCGCCAGCTTGCTGTCGAGCGAGAAGTTGATCACTGGCGACAAATACACGTTCATTCGCAATGCGTATTTGCAGAACCGCGAGTTCAAGGTCAAAGACGGCCAGGTCGAAGACGATTTTTGATCTCTACCCGTGAAATGAAGAAGGCGGCCGATTGGCCGCCTTCTTTCGTTTGGATCAGGGCTTATTTCATCTTCAAGATTGTAAGCCCGAGTTTCTGACTGCCACCGTCCTGTTCCTTCACCCAGACCACTTCGGTGTCGGCTTCAAGGCCTTTGAGCGCTACGTGATCGGAATCAATGCGCACGCTGAGCCGGTCTCCGACCTTGAAAAGGCGGGGTGCCTCGACCTGCATGCCACTGCTGGAAAGGTCGATGCAGACGGCTGGCACCTCATCGCCTTCGTGAATCAGCGACACATCGGCATCGACCCGCATGCGGATGAAATCGCGCTTTTCGCTGTAGTCCCGATCGGTTTGACTCATGGGCTTCATCCTTCCATTGGGTTACGGTTTTGCCTGTTCTTATAACTCCCGGTGATTTGACAAGTAAAGACGTCAAGCGACCATCGGCGTGAGCTTGAAACGCCCCGCGGATGGGAGTACCGTCTGCGCCTTAGAAGGGCACCTCTGGTGTACCTGTGTGTAGGGCAAATGCCCGATAACGGTGCGACAGAGAGGCTAGAAAGCGAATCCAGTAGTGTGAGCCGGGCTAAACCCCCGTGCCTGCTACGCCAACCTAATTCTGGCGCCGTTTGCCCACATGCCAAAAACCAGTGCCACGCTGCTGATAATCGATGATGACGAAGTAGTGCGCGCGAGCCTCGCGGCCTACTTGGAAGACAGTGGTTTCAGTGTCCTGCAAGCCAGCAATGGCCAGCAGGGTCTTCAGGTATTCGAGCAAGACAAGCCTGACTTGGTCATCTGCGATCTGCGCATGCCGCAGATGGGCGGACTCGAACTCATTCGCCAGGTCACCGAGCTGTCGCCGCAAACCCCGGTGATCGTGGTTTCGGGTGCCGGCGTGATGAACGACGCGGTCGAGGCCTTGCGCCTGGGTGCGGCGGATTACCTCATCAAGCCTCTCGAAGATCTGGCTGTGCTCGAGCACTCTGTGCGCCGTGCCCTGGATCGTGCGCGCCTGCTGCTGGAGAACCAGCGCTACCGCGAGAAGCTGGAAAAGGCCAACCGCGAGCTCGCCGCCAGCTTGAACCTGCTCCAGGAAGACCAGAACGCCGGTCGCCAGGTGCAGATGAACATGCTGCCGGTCAGCCCCTGGACCATCGACGAGTTCCAGTTCGCCCACCAGATCATCCCGTCGCTGTACCTGTCGGGTGATTTCGTTGACTACTTTCGGGTCGACGAGCGTCGCGTAGCCTTCTACCTGGCCGACGTTTCCGGCCATGGCGCCTCTTCAGCCTTCGTCACCGTGCTGCTGAAGTTCATGACCACGCGCTTGCTGTTCGAATCCAAGCGCAGCGGCACATTGCCAGAATTCAAGCCTTCAGAGGTCCTTGGTCATATCAACCGAGGCCTGATCAGTTGTAAGCTGGGTAAACACGTCACAATGGTCGGTGGTGTCATCGACGAGGAGACAGGTTTGTTGACCTATAGCATCGGTGGTCATTTGCCGTTGCCTGTGTTGTACACGCCAGACAGTGTTCGTTATCTGGAAGGTCGTGGTCTGCCGGTGGGCCTCTTCAATGAAGCCACCTATGAAGACCACGTGCTGGAGCTGCCGCCGACGTTCAGCCTGACGCTGATGTCCGATGGCATTCTGGACCTTTTGCCAGAACCTACACTCAAAGAAAAAGAAGCGGCTTTGCCCCAACGGGTCAAGGCAGCGGGCGGCAGCCTGGATGGTCTGCGGCAGGTTTTTGGATTGGCCACGCTAGGGGAGATGCCGGATGATATCGCCCTGTTGGTGTTGAGCAGGAATCTTTAATGAGTACCGGTAGAATCCAGTTCGCCGAGCAGGATGGCACCTTCGTCCTGAAGTTCGTCGGTGAAGTTCGCCTGACCCTGTGTTCGGCGTTGGATGCGACTATTGAGCGGATCTTCACCGCGTTGAACTTCAACGCGATCGTGATCGACCTGACCGAAACCCGCAGCATCGACAGCACCACCCTGGGCCTGCTGGCCAAACTGTCGATCCTCTCGCGGCAAAAGGTCGGCCTGCTGCCGACCGTCGTCACCACCCACGAAGACATCACCCGTCTGCTGCAGTCCATGGGCTTCGAGCAAGTGTTCAACATCGTTGACCGCCCGATCCCGTGCCCTGAATGCCTGACCGACCTGCCAGACCAGGATCAGTCCGAGGAAGTCGTGCGGATCAAAGTGCTCGAGGCACACAAAATCCTCATGGGCCTGAACGACTCCAATCGTGAAGCCTTCCATGACCTGGTGAATGCTTTAGAGCGCCATTGATCCCCTGAGAGGGATGTAGGGAAGGCGGGCTCCATCGCGAATCCCCGAATCCAAAGCATGAAAAAGGGCGACCCTGTAAGGGGTCGCCCTTTTTGCATTGCGCTGGACTAGATCACAGCTTGGCTTGCAGCAGTGCTTCGAGTTTTTCCTGGTCGCGAGCGAACTGACGAATCCCCTCAGCCAGTTTCTCGGTCGCCATCGCGTCCTCGTTGGACAACCAGCGGAACTGCGCTTCATTCAGGCTCAAGCGCCCTTCACCCGCATGCCCCGGGGCCAACTTGCGCTCCAGCTTGCCAGTGTCCGCCGCCAGCTTTTCCAACAGGTCCGGGCTGATGGTCAGGCGATCACACCCGGCCAACTGCTCAATCTGATTCAGATTGCGGAAGCTCGCACCCATGACCACGGTCTTGTAGTCATTGGCCTTGTAGTAGTTGTAGATACGCGTCACCGACTGCACACCCGGATCATCCGCGCCGGTGTAGTCGTTGCCGTTGGCTTTCTTGTACCAGTCGTAGATGCGGCCTACGAATGGCGAAATCAGGAACACCCCGGCGTCAGCACATGCCGCCGCCTGAGCAAACGAGAACAGCAGCGTCAGGTTGGTCTGAATGCCTTCCTTTTCAAGCTTCTCGGCGGCGCGAATGCCTTCCCAGGTGGAGGCGATTTTGATCAGCACGCGGTCACGGCCGATGCCGGCCTTGTCGTACAGCTCGATCAGACGGTGCGCACGCTTCAATACTGCGTCAGTGTCGAACGAAAGGCGTGCATCCACTTCAGTGGAAATGCGGCCCGGTACAACCTTCAGGATTTCCTGGCCTACCGCCACGCCGAAGCGGTCGCTGGCCAGGCCCACATCGCCCTTGCAGTCGTGGACGCAGGCGTTCAGCAACTCGGCATAACCGGGAATGGCCGCCGCTTTCAGCAGCAGGGAAGGGTTGGTGGTAGCGTCGACGGGTTTTACGCGAGCGATAGCTTCGAAGTCGCCGGTGTCGGCAACTACGGTGGTCATTTGTTTGAGTTGTTCCAGCTTGGAAGTCATGGGCGTGCTCTGTCCTATGGGTCTAATGACATTACCCGAGCGCTGACAGCCACTCAAGGGCGCATGTACGTATCGGTGGCCCCGTTGGCAACAACCGGAGAACGGATGTTTGAAAGGTGGGGCGCGGGTCTCGGTAAATACGATGCCAAAACCGCGCGCAGGTTCAAAGCAACTGACCGTTGACGGCTCTATGGCAACTCTGGCGCCTGAGCTGGCATGCCTGCATTCGCACGCCAACGGGTGTTAAAAAGGGTCGGGTTCAGCCGTTATAAGATGTCAATTAGTGCCACTCGGATGGCGTGTAATGTGGCGCGGATAAATGTAGGTATTGGATGGGGAAATGACTTCACAAGGTGAGCGGGTGTCTGCAATTGTGGAGGCCTTTGATGACATTATTCTCGGTTATGTCTTGAAAAAATTGACCGAAGTATTTGAAGCGCTGATGGCCGCATCAAAGAAGAACCATCCGGACAATATGACGGGTCTGGTTGAAATGGGAAGGGTGAAAGCCGCAAAGAAAATTCCCGCTTGGCTCAATCGCGTGAAACACAGCATGCCCAGCCAAGTCACTCGCGTGTTGCTGGAACAAATGAGCGACTCACAGAAGTCCAAACATGACCTGCGTTTTGAAGCGCAAGCCGTATTGTTCGAGGTGCTGGTGGAAGAGTCGCTGGCCATGGACGCCGCAAGTTATGCAGAGTGGATTAATAAAAGCGCCGGTTGATGGTGGGCGCGGTCATTCATCAGGGTCACTTCAATAACATTTTGACGGCAGCTTCCGCAGGTTTTGATGTTCCATCGGACGACTTTAATCCAAAACTTCGCTCGCGATCATTGCTGCCAGAGTCGCTGTTTTTCCATTCGTAAAGGGACGTCAGCGGTATATTCAGTTTTTTGACGTCCGAGATAAATCTTGTAATGCGTGATGCTTGTCCGGCGGTGCCTCCGATGGAACTGAGCGATGGCACTCCCCATTCGGTAATGACCCCCGGCACATGGAAGTTATCAAGGATAAACGCTTGAGTACGGCTGATTTCGGTGCCCGACATGCCATACGGGTGATAAGAAACAGCGCTGAGGCACCGTGGGTGTTCCCTCAGGATCTCAGTCAGTGCGACGGTCGCCTTGGAGTCTTTGGTGGGCGCCTTCGCGAATCCAAAGCCGATCAGGGGTGTTGAGTGATCCCGCTTTTGTAACGCGTTGCACACTGCGCTCATGAACGGCACAAACGTTACTTCAAAATCCTGGGTAGGCCAGTATTTTGGCAAGTCCGGTTCATTCCAGATTTCAATGGCGACAAGCTGCGTACTGAAGGCGTTTTCCAGACCGATCACCGAGTTGGCGAATGAATCTCCCGCAGCGGCGAGATCTATCCCACTGCTTTGCGTTTTGTGGGTTAACGCTTTGGTGGAGCGAACGGTCATCAATACTGGCAGGTCGGCGGATTTGGCCGCTGCGAAGGCTTCACTGATGTGTTGTTGATACGCCGGGTTACCCAGGCTGTTCGTCCATACGCCAAAGCGCACGAATCCAAACCCTGACGCCTTGATCTCATGGGCGTCGGCGGTCGAGAAATTCTGGATCTTCACCTGAACGCCTATTGTCTTGTTGTCCTGGGCCAGCGCTGAAAAAGCCTGACTGGCGTAAACAGGGCTGAAGGCGCCAAGTATAAATAGCGTTGAAGTGGCAATCAGTCGAAAACACATGGAGGGCATAACGGGCAGTTCCTGTAGTCGTCCAGAGTAGAGGGCAGGGGAACATAGCATTAGTCAGTTAATACAGCGATACCATTAATCTTTCCGCCCAGACGTCCATTGTTAATATTGGTCGGATAAATAACTTTCCTATCGCGAGTGTTATTTATGGTCCGGTTTTCTGGTTGGGCATTTTTTGTGTGTCGTGGTATTTAATACGAAAGTATTTTCATGATGGATCCCACTCTGAATGCGGGACGGTCTTGTTGGCTCACTTATAGCCTCGCTATACGTGGGCCGAATCGACACTACACGGGAAGAGTAGCCTTGTTCAGAAAGATTCTTGTGGTCTGCGTCGGCAATATATGCCGAAGCCCGACCGCTGAACTGTTGCTTCGCCATGCGCTGCAACCTTCAGGTATCTCAGTGACCTCCGCGGGATTGAACGCGCGGGTGGGTGAGTCTATGGAGCCCGATGCACTTCGGGTTATTGAAGAACAGGGTCACGAAGACCAAGGGTTTAAAGCGCGGCAGATTACGCCTGCCATTGTCAATGAATCAGACCTCATTCTGGTCATGGAAAAAGAGCATGTACAGGGCGTACTAAAGATTGCATCACACGCCAGGGGCAAAGTGTTTCTTCTGGGGAAGTGGCAGAGTGAACGCGAAATAAAGGACCCGTATCGTCAAGGAAAAGCTGCGTTTGTCCATGCCCATGCATTGATTGAAGATGCCGTTTGCTCATGGGCGCAGCGCCTCGGACGTTGATGGATGATTTTCAGATTAGTAATAATGGTAAAAGAATAGACCTTATGCAGTTACCGTCAGTAGTCAGCACCCGGGATAAAGACAGAGACGAGATTGATCTGCTCGGTTTATTAGGCACATTGATTGACCATAAATGGTTAATAGGTGCCATCACCGGGGCGTTCATGGTGACCGGTGCCGCGTATTCGATTTTATCGCCGCCCGTGTATCTGGCGAACGCCCTGGTCCAGGTCGAGCCGAAAAAGAACGACATGCTGGGGTTCTCGGATATCAGCAGCATGCTCGGTGGACAATCACCGGCGGCTACCGAGATCGGCATTATCAAGTCTCGTGCGGTTATCGGTAAAACGGTCGATGATCTGCATCTTGATATTGTGATTACGCCCAACACCTTTCCCGTTATCGGTGGCTTTCTTGCTCGGCGCTATAAAAGCAGCCCTGCGGAAAGTGTCTCGCTACCACGCTTTGGCATGAACAGTTATGCCTGGGGCGGCGAGCGCCTTTATATCGAACAGCTCGATCTGCCGGCTGAACTGTTGGGCAAGAAATTGATGTTGGTCGCCGAAGAGCGCAATCGATTCAAGCTCTACGATGACAACGGCGGTTTGTTGGCCGAAGGTGCCACAGGCGAAGCCATCGCACAGGAGGGTGTCGAAGTCCTTATCGCGAGCATGGCCGCGAATCCGGGCACTAAATTCGAAGTCGTGCGCAATCCACGTATTGTCACCATTCAGAATTACCAGGACGCCCTCGATGTATCCGAGCAAGGTAAAGAGTCGGGCATTATAAGTCTGGCCCTGGCCAGCACCGACTACACCTTGGCGGTGAAGATTCTCAACAAGATCTCAAGGCTTTATGTGCAGCAGAATGTGCAACGCACCTCTGCCGAGGCGGCCCAGAGCCTTGAGTTCCTGCAGGCGCAACTCCCGCAAGTCAAAGACGATCTGGTCAAGGCCAGCAACGCGCTGAACAGCTATCAGACCCACGGAAATACAGTCAACATCTCCCTCGAAACCAAGTCTGTGCTGGAACAGATGGTGGTGCTGGATACGCGCATCTCGGATCTCAAACTCCAGCAAGCCGACATGGACCGAAAGTTCACCCGGGAGCATCCGGCCTACCGCGCATTGATGGCGCAGATGGGGGATTTGAACAAACAGCGACAAGGGTTGGAAAAGAAAGTCCAAGGACTTCCGGCGACACAGCAGGAGCTGTTAAACCTGACCCGTGATGTGGAAGTGGCGACACAGATTTATACCCAGTTGCTGAACAAATCCCAGGAGCTGGACATTGTCAGGGCCGGGGCGGTCGGCAATGCGCGGCTGATTGATACGGCGGACGTCGACATCACCACCCCGGTCAAACCGCGCAAAGCCCTGATCGTATTGATTGCGACGTTGCTGGGTGGCTTTGTCGGTGTAGCGCTGGTGTTAGTGCGTAAATCGCTGAGCAGAGGACTTGAAGGGCCGGAAGCCATCGAGCAACTGGGGCTGCCGGTTTATGCCTCCATTCCTTACAGCACCCTGCAACAAGAAGAAGATACTAAAAAAGTCAGACAGGGCGACGGAGCCCACAGCCAGTCTTTCCTATTGGCCCTGCGTAACCCCACGGACCTGTCCATCGAATCGATCCGCAGCTTGCGGACCTGCTTGCATTTTGCAGGGCTGGATGCGACCAACAACCGGATCATGATCTCCGGTCCGAGTCCCCAGGTAGGCAAAACATTTGTCTCTTCCAACCTGGCCGCGGTCATCGCTCAAAGTGGGCAGACGGTCGTACTGATCGATGCCGATATGCGCAAAGGTCATCTGCACAAGACCTTGGCGACTCCGATCAGCAATGGCTTGTCCGATCTGTTGACCAAGCGCTGCAGCATCGAGCAAGCGATCAATAAACTCGAAGTCGATAACCTGCATTTCATCAGTCGGGGACAAGTACCGCCCAACCCGTCCGAACTGTTGATGCATGCCAACTTCAGAGAACTCCTCGCTGAACTGAGTGAACTCTACGACGTGGTAATCATCGACACGCCACCTCTTCTGGCCGTGACCGATGCGGCCATCGTTGGACGTGAAGCCGCCATTAATCTGATCGTGACGCGCTTCGGCGTCAATCCGGCCAAAGAGATCGAATTGACGATTCGTCGGTTTGCTCAAAACGGCATCGAATTGAAAGGCGCGATTTTCAACGGTGTCGAGAAGCGAGCGTCCAGCTATTACGGTAATGGCAGTTATGGCTATTACAACTACGAGTACGCCTCTGACAAGTCGTAAATGCGGGTTCTATTTGCCAGGTCATGGACTGAGAGTGGACTCACCATTCTCCGGTCCCTGTCGCCTTGCGACTACGATAATGGAGTTGGGTGAACTGTGAAAAAAATACTACATGTGGCGGAAACGATTAAAGGTGGTGTTGCGACGGTCATCCGGACGATATCAACCCCTCCCAAGGGCGACGCCCAGCAGTATGAACTGGTGTATTTGATTCCCTTCGACCAGAAGAAAGAACTGCATGGCATTGATGAAAAAGACATCAGGACCTTCTCCCGAAACAAGAGAGATGTCGTCTCCCTGCTGCGCTTTGCCTGGCAACTCATTCGAGTGATCTTCAAGGAAAAACCGGATGTCGTGCACTTGCACAGCACGTTTTCCGGGGTCATTGGCCGATGTGTGTGTTTAATCTTGCGGCCTTGGCGGTCTCCGAAAATCATCTACTGCCCGCATGCGTTTTCGTTCTTGATGGAAAGTTCTCCTGCCAAACAGAAAGTGTATTCTCTGATTGAGCGGCTTTTGCAAAAAGTCACGGATGTCATTATCTGTGTCAGCCAGTATGAACTGGATAAAGCGGCCTCGTTTGGTATCGACCGCCGCCGTATGAAACTGATCTACAACGGCATTCATTATAAAAACGATGAGAGCCTGTCCAGTCAGTGCACGGATATTCAACTTTTATTTGTGGGTCGACTGGACTATCAGAAGGGCTTTGATGTCTTGCTCAAGGCATTCACGGAAGTTGAGCGCACCGACTTGAAACTGACTGTGGTTGGCAGTGCGGTGAATGAGGAACCGGTAGAGTGCCCCGTCATTGACGCTGTTGAATACCTGCCTTGGGTGACCCCGGCCGAAGTCAATGCCCTCTATAAAACCGCCGATGCCCTGATTGTCCCCAGCCGCTGGGAAGGTTTTGCCATGGTTCCCCTTGAGGGCATGGCCATGGGCGTGCCCGTTATTGCCAGTGACTGCACTTCGCTCCCTGAACTGGTCACGCACAACGTCACGGGCTACATATTTTCGACGGGCGATCACCAGGCGCTCAGTAACATCTTAGTGAACATCAAGAAACAGAAGTTGCTGGAACTCGGCACCGAAAGCCGCAAGCGGGTGCGCGAACGGTTCAGCGCAACGCTGATGATCCAGAAAACCTATGACGTGTATTCCGCTCAAACTTATTAAGTAGATATCAAGATATGAACGTAACTATTTTGCATGGCTACAGTGCATCCAATTCCGGTGATGGCCTCCTGGTGGATTTGGCAATCGCCTTGGTGCTGCGAAACTTTGGTGCTGACACGTTAATCAATGTCGTTGCGTCAGACCCCCAATCATTTAGTTACCTTCCCTATAAGCGGTATGACGCGCCGGTCATGGCGGCTAAAGGACTGGGACGCGTGAAGGAAGCGGTTTTCCTTAAACAGTCTTACGCGCCACTCGCCGACCTCTTGAGCACCAGCGATCTGATCGTAGGGGTGGGCGGTGGGTACATGCGGTCAAAGAGCGCCTTTGAACACATCAAGCTGAAACTGGGCCATGCCAAACAGCTCGAAACGGCGATCTTGAGTAAGGTGCCGTCGGTTTACCTGCCGCAAAGTATCGGCCCGTTCCACGGCGAGAGCAGCGCGATCGTAAAACACTACGCCAGTGCCGATGCGGTGTTTGTCCGTGACAACAGGTCGTCGGCCATTTTCCAATCCAATGAAAATGTCTATCGAGCGCCGGACCTGGCGGTCCAGGCGTTGGCGAAAAAGATTCTGGTGCAACCCAAGTTCACCCGCTGTGCGTCATCGCCGGCCGTAGTCTGCGTGGTTTTACGCAAGCCGCCGGAATGGAGCAAAGAGAAAAAGATCGCCTACGTTGCCAACTTGAAGCTTCTTTTGAAGAGACTAAGGGCGAAAAGCAAAGTGGTCTGCGCTGTTCAAAGCGCCGTTCGTGGCAACGATGACGGGGCGTTCTATCGGGAACTTGGCATTACCGAGGATCTCTTGCCCTTGAAGGCGACCCTGTCCAAGTATCAGCCCGACCTGGTCATTTCCGTAAGGCTGCACGGAGCCATCGAGTCTCTGCTCGCCGGCGTGCCTGCGTTCCATATCAGCTATGAACGCAAAGGTTTTGGCGCCTATCAGGATATGGGCGTGGAAGATTGGGTGATCAACGGCGGGGACATCAATGTCGACACCATCATCGACACTGTTTACGCGCCGAATGCGTTGTCCAGATTCGGTAAAAAACTGACGGACACCTGCAAAGAAATCGAAGCCAAAACGGAGCTGATGGACACGATCATCAAAGGGATTGTTCGATGATATTTCGGCTGTTGCTACGCGGAGGTGCTTTAGGCGCAAAGTTCTTGCTGGTGTTGGCCATCACGCATTACCTGGGTTATGAGGCTTTGGGTTTCTACGGGGTGGTGGTGGCCGCTTCATTGATCGCTTCCAAGTTTTACAGCGTCGGGTTCAGTTCTGAAATCAACCGGCTGATCAGCGTGGGGGGCAGTTCGAAGCTTGTCGTTGATAAGGTACTGATTCTGTACCTGGCCGTTGGTTTGTTGTTATCGGTGGTCACGGTCGCGCTCTACTCACTGTTCAGTGATGTTGAGGCGAGTGCCGCGTTGATCGCGTGCGTCACGCTGTTGCTGCTCACCGAGCATCTGTCCTTCGAAATAAACTCGTTTGTCTTTTCCGCACAAAAGGCCAACTGGGGCGCGTTGTTGTTTTTCATCAAGACCGGCCTCTGGGCGCTCCTTGCCGTGGGCGGACTGATGACCGGCGTAGTGTCCACCATCGCCAGTGTGCTTTGGTTATGGGTGGCCACCAACCTGTTGGTCATCGTGGCCGGTTACTTCATTGTGGCTGACGTACATAAGGGCCGGGGCGTCAGTGCCGTCACCACGGTTTCGGTCTGGAGAGCAGGGTTGCCCTTTTATCTGGGAGGCGGGCTGATCGCATTAAGTCAGTACGCTGAACGTTTTCTGATTCTGGACATTGAACCGTATGCCAGCCTCGGCAAATACGTTTACTCCTGGTCTGCCGCCAACACGTTGCAAGCACTGTCCTACGCTGTTGTTGCGGTGGTGGGCATTCCCGTGCTCGCCAAGCGTTATAAAAATAGCCAGCAGGCGCTGACGGTCCGGCAATTGTTCGTTAATCAATGGGTGCTGCGCTCCCTGATGGTTTCCTGCGCGGTGGCTGTGCTGATTTATGCGTTCTTCAATATCTTGCTCGATTATGTGGACGCAGCAGTCCCGCGTCCGGATAACCGGATTTTAGCGATTCTGATTTTCTCTTTTGCCCTGCGCGCCGTCGGCGATATCGTCTGGGGCGGTCTTATTGCCTCGAAGAACAGTCGGGTTTCGTTAGCCAGTGCAGCGATCTGTTTGGCGGTTTCACTGCCCGTCAGCTATGTGCTCATCAAGCACTATTCAATTTATGGCGCGGCGTGGGGCAATGTCTTTTCGATCACGGTGCAGTTGGCCGTCATTGCTTTGTTGACCAGGTTTGCCCGGTCAAAGGGGGCCTTGTAATGGCCATCTCGCTACCGTCCATAGAGTTTCGCGGAAGAAAACTCGATTCACCCATTTCATTCCTGATTCTGCTGTGTGGTCTTTTTCTGTCTATTGCGATGCCGCTGCTGATGCACCGCGATCCTGGCCCGGATGCCATGACCTTGTGGACGTCATACGTTCGTTCAGACAACTGCAATTTCTGGAATCCGTTTTCACCAGACCGGTCCTCTTATGAGTGCTCCGCTTACCTGCTGCGTCCCACCGGTATCAACCTGACCAATGCGTGGGCCTACGGGATGTTGTGCAACCTGTTTCTGACCTCTATCCCGATCTTCATCTTCAAAAGAATACCGATAACGATCTTCCTGACCTTGTGCCTGTGGGGAGTAGTCAGGTCGTTTTTTCTCGATAACCTGACCAAGGAAATCATTGTCTCGGTGGCGGTGATCGCCATTCTGTTTTTCTCCTTTTCGAAACGCTACCGCGCGGGCTTTTTCCTCTCTGCGCTGTTTTACGGTGTGCTGATCCGGCCCTACTGGATATTGTTTTCGCTGGTCTGGGTCGGTGTGTGCGTGATGAAGAAGCATGTATCGCGTTTCAGCTTTTTCGTGATGTTGTTCATGTTCTACCTGGTGATCGCGACGGCCATTCAGTTGCTGGTCGGCTATTCGGTTTCATCCATTCGCGCCAGTAACAATGAACAGCGGACTTTGGGTGAAGAAGGCTCGAAGTCATTGATCGTTTCATGGATTAACGGCGGAGATTTCGTGTCCCAGGCAGTGGACTCGATGAGCATCTTTTTCAGACTGTCTTTCCCGGTGGAGTTGATCCTGCTCTCCGGCCTGGGGCAGATCATATTCGTCGTCCTGATGATGATGACCTCGTTGTTGATGTTCAAAATGATGACGTCGAGTCACTACAAGGGCTCGACCATCGAGCCGAAAGTCAAAGAGCTGATTGCGATCCCTCTGTCCTTTTTATTGGTGCAGGGGTTGTTCGAGCCTGACTTCGGCTCGTTTGCCCGACATTTCTCCATGGTGGTTCCGGTGCTGTTTCTGGGGCTGGGATTGCAGCTGCGCTCAAAGAAACCCGAGTCGGTTGAATCAAGCGTCCAGCGCTGAGGTTTGTGGTCTATGCAAAGCAAGAAAAAATCGTTGGAAATAGAAACGCTCAGAGGCCTGGCATGCCTGCTGCTGGTGCTCTATCACGTGATAGGTCCGCTGGGCGGCGGACTGAAAATCGACCTGGGGTCACCTTTTCGGGTGTTGGCGGATTCGATGGTGTACGTCAGGATGCCGCTGTTCACCTTCATATCGGGCTACATCTATTCGATATACAAGATCAGAGGCAATGACTTCTCCGCTTACTGCGTTGGCAAGGTGAGACGGTTGATCGTGCCGTTGTTTTTTGTCGGTATTCCATTTTCGGTGCTGCAGGTTGTAGGGCCTGGCGTTAACAAGGAGGTCGGGTTAATCGACGCCTTGTTGTCGTTCTACATACCGGTTAACCATTTCTGGTTTTTGCAGGCCGTCTTCATCATCTTTGTGTTTGTCGGTTTTCTGCAGTGGCGCGGTCTGTTGCAGACGGCGACGCGGCTGTATCTGCTGTTCTTGTTTTCGGCGCTGGTGTTCTTGTTGCCGCCTTTTCCGGTTGACGCGTTTGGCATCAATGGCGCGATCTATTTGCTGCCGTTTTTCGTGACAGGGATGATTTGCCACGAAAACGTCAGTGCCTTGAAGCAATCGCTGAAAGTGATCGGGCCGGTCGTGTTCGTCTTGATATCGGCTGTGCTGCTGTATGTCGCCGCCGTGGATCGCGAACTCATTGTCGATCGTAGAAGCGTTGTCGGTTTGCTCGTTGGCTGTATGTCCTGTGTCGCGCTACTGTCGACTGACATGCGCTCTAAAGCTCTGATCTGGCTGGGTGGATATTCTTACGCCATTTTCCTTTTTCACGTGCTGTTTGCTGCCAGTTCGCGGTTTGCCTTGGGTCGTTTGGGCGTCACGGACGACAGCGTTCTGGTCGCAGGCGGCGTGCTGTGCGGATTGTTGGGGCCCGTGCTGTTGTCGAACATTTTCAGCCGCTTCACCCTGACTTCCGTTCTGTTCCTGGGCGAGCGAGTTACCCGCAAAAAGACTCCAGCGGTCGGGTTGAAGGTGCCTCAATCCTGAGTGCCCATTCAGCCGGCTTACTGATAGAGGAATGAGCCAGTGGTAGATGTCGATGATGTGCGCCCCGTTCCTGCTCAGGTTGTCGAAGTGAGAAGTTCACGCGATCGGCTTGCTGCAATGACCAAGGGTAAAGCGGGGGCGGTGCTGGCCATCTCGGTAATTGGCGACAGTTACAGCGCGGGGCAGGATTTTTATCTCAATGCCCTCACTCAGCACTTGGCGAAAGATTTTGGTTTCGCCGGGCCTGGTTATGTCGGGTTCAATCACGGTGCCGCGCTCGGCGGTACGAATTTCAAATACACCCGCAGCAGCAAGAAGTACTTCGGTGGAGATTGGGACGTTTCCAGTCTTGGCCAGGCGAGTCCGGACAGCCGCACCGTAACCGGGCAGGCGGGCGCTTTTCTTGAAGTGGATTCCAAAGAAACGGCATCCATCAATACAGCCATTACCGACGCCAAGTTGCTCTACCTGGGCAATGGAAAAACCAGTGAGATGCGCTATCGGTGGACACCTTCAGACACCTGGCAGCCTTTGACGTTGGCCGGTTCCGGGGTTCAGGAAGTGCAACTCAGTATCCCCGCCAATGCTGAATGGTCGTTAAAGCTCGAAGTTGTGAAAGGTGCGCCGACGTTGTTTGGTCTGTGGCTGGCCAATAATCAGGGCGGCGTCAGGGTCTCCAAACTCGCTGCTTCCGGTGGCGCCTCAGGTGACTTTTATAAAAACGACCGTCTATGGCAAACCCAATGGAAGGCCATCGTTTCCAAGATACCGGCGGACGTTTACCTGATCATGTTAGGCGGCAATGACCAGGGGTTTGGCGTCAAGCCCAACGACTATCTGGAGAACATGAAAGGGTTGGTGCGGATGATTCGCGAAGTTCATCCGGCGGCGAGCATCAACGTGATCTTGCGTCAGGACACAACGCGCTCCAGTGCGTATCCGATGTCGGAGTACGCCCAGGTGCTTGAGCCTTGGGCGCGTTCGGAGCACATCGTGTATTCGAGTTTGCAGTGCACGTTCGGTCCCGACTTCAAGCGCTACGCCAATGACGGGCCGACGCCCATGATCGGTCCGGACAAAATCCACCCTATCCCGGGTTCGGGCGGTCGGCTTATTGCCGATTACGTGTATCGCCTGATTGTCGGAGGGGGCGGTGAGTCGCCGGGCCAGTGTGGTTCCGCTTTGAAATAATCATTCACCGTTCAAAGCGTTCCAGATGGCTCAGCAGCTCTGCGGTTTTCACAGGCATCAAGTCAGGATCACATCGCGTTTCAATATTGATAACAATTGCCGGGTCGCTATAGCGCACGCGAACCCGGAATCGCCAATCATTGAAAATCACTTTAAGCCCGTCGCTTTCATCGATATCCAGGGACTGGTGGGCGTACAGATTTTTCAGATGGTTCAAGAGTGCAAAAGGGTCCCTGACCGGGCGATGGATATCGCCCGAAGAGGGGAACACCCCGATGCGCTCAACCAACAAGGCTGTGCCAAACCAGGCCGCCGAAGTGGAGGATAACGACGGGGTTTTCGACAGCCAGGCCATCACCCCGACGTTGCCCGCTTTCTGTTCGATGTCTACCGAGCGTTTTGCAGTGGTCATAGTGGCTTGCCTGGATGAGTGAGTGGGTCAAAGACCGTTGAGATACAGATGCTCATAGCAAAAGTTGGTGGCGTCGATATAGCCTTCTGCACCACCACAATCAAAGCGCAGGCCTTCGAACTTGTAGGCCAGCACGCAGCCATTTTGGGCCTGCTTCATCAGTGCGTCGGTGATCTGGATTTCGCCACCCTTGCCCGGCTGGGTGTCGGCGATCAAATCAAAAATATCGGGGGTCAGAATGTAGCGGCCAATGATCGCCAGGTTGGACGGTGCGTCCTCGGGTGCCGGCTTCTCGACCATGCTGTTGACCCGGTAGATCCCTTCGGAAATCAACTCCCCAGCGATCACGCCATATTTATGAGTCTGATCTCGAGGCACTTCTTGAATGGCCACGATCGAGCAGCGGAATTTTTTGTAGAGCTGGATCATCTGCGCCAGTACGCCGTCACCTTGCAGGTTCAGGCACAGGTCATCCGCCAGCACCACGGCGAACGGTTCGTCACCGATCAAGGGGCGACCGCTGAGAATCGCGTGCCCCAGGCCTTTCATTTCGACCTGACGGGTGTAGGCGAACGTGCAGGTTTCAATCAGCTCCCGAGTGCCGGCCAGAAACTTTTCCTTTTCGGTGCCGCGAATCTGGTGTTCCAGTTCATAGCTGATATCGAAATGGTCTTCCAGCGCACGCTTGCCCCGGCCGGTCACAATTGCCATGTGCTGCAGACCGGCGTCCCGTGCCTCTTCAACGGCGTACTGGATTAAAGGCTTGTTGACGATCGGCAGCATTTCTTTCGGCATGGCTTTAGTAGCAGGCAAGAAGCGCGTGCCATAACCGGCGGCGGGGAACAAGCATTTACGAATCATAGATATATCCTGGAAAGTCATTATTCACATCCACGCAGAAACAATATCGAGTGTGGCTGTGAGTTTTGAAGTATTACTGAGGTTGTACTTTAATACCTGAGTGAGGCTTTATTGGCAATTATTAGCAGGCGTAGAGTGGGGCAAATGTTATTAGTTGTCGGGGCTGATGCCTTTTAGTTAATTTTAGTCGGGGTCTGTTAATAGTGTTGGTTGTTCTGAAGTGCTAATAAGTGTTTGGCGTCAATGGGTGATGTTCACATTTAACATTGCCTCTAATTGAGCACTTCAATACCCCACTATGGACCGCTCTATGAAGATTCTGGTAACGGGTGGAACCGGTTATATCGGTTCTCACACTACACTTGCGCTGCTTGAGGCGGGCTTTGATGTGGTTGTGCTGGACAACCTTTGCAACAGCTCTGACGCGTCCCTGCACGCCATTGAAGCCATCTGCGGCAAGTCCGCACCGATGATTCGCGGGGATGTGTGCGATCGGGCATTGCTGGACCGGATTTTTCAGGAGCATTCCATTGATGCTGTCCTGCATTTTGCCGGGCTCAAGGCCGTAGGCGAGAGCGTGCGCAAGCCGCTTGAGTATTACGAGGCCAATGTTTGCGGGAGCATTACGCTGTGCCAGGCGATGTCGGCGGCGGGCGTGTTCCGGTTGGTGTTCAGTTCATCGGCCACGGTGTACGGCGCGCCTGAGCAGATGCCGATCCGGGAAGATTTCCCCACCGGCACGCCAACCAATCCTTACGGGCAATCCAAGCTGTTCATCGAAAACGTGCTGCAGGATCTGTGTGCGGCAGAGCCGCGCTGGAGCATTGCGCTGTTGCGTTACTTCAACCCGATCGGCGCTCATGCCAGTGGCCACATGGGGGAAGACCCCAGCGGGATTCCCAATAACCTGGTGCCTTACATCAGCCAGGTGGCCGTCGGCAGTCTCAAGGAGTTGTCGATATTTGGTGACGATTACCCCACCGTCGATGGCACCGGCGTGCGCGACTACATCCACGTGGTGGATCTGGCGGACGGGCACCTCAAGGCATTACAGACGATCTCGACGCGTACCGGAATCAATATCTGGAACCTGGGCACGGGCGATGGTTACAGCGTTCTGGAGGTAGTGCGGGCGTTCGAGCAGGCGTCGGGGCGTCCAGTGCCTTATCGCGTGATGCCACGACGCTCGGGCGACATCGCCGAGTGTTGGGCCGATCCTTCCAAAGCGGCGAAGGAGCTCGGCTGGAAGGCCACGCGAAATCTACAGGAGATGATGACAGACACCTGGCGTTGGCAATCGAATCATCCCAGGGGTTACGCCGAGTAGGGCTTGAAACAGGCCGTCAGCGCCTGGTTTTTCTGCTGAACTGTTATATCAGGACGCAATGTTAATTATGGTCGGGAAAATTGACTGGAAACACGTCCCGCAAGTCCGTAGATATAAAGAACACGCAAGAAGGAGTTTGATATGAAAAAGATGATGGTGATTGCCGTATTGTCCATGATGAGCAGCGGGGCTTTCGCAGTAGAAGTACCTCTTTCGCTGGATACAAAAGTGCTGGGTGATGTAACGGCGGCACAAGCTGCATTGGCCAGCACTGCGATTGTTTCAGGCGCAGTGGCTGCCTCCAGCAGCGGCGGAAGTTCCAACGGCGGAACAACCGGAAGTACCGGCACAACAGGCACTACCGGTACCACCGGCACACACTGATAAATACTGCAGGTGTCATCCAAGATTGCCCGGCTAACACTGGGTGATCTTGTTTTGGGTTTGCCCTTGAATAGCGTAGTGCCATTATGATTCGTAGCGTTCCTTTTTTAATGCTGGCAAGTATTGCTTTGCAAGGTTGTATGTTTTCGCCGGGCCAACATATGAGCACCAGCGATATCACTCGCGAAGGCTCAAGCGAAAACAGTCGGGTCGAGCTTATTCCGATTACCCCCAAGCTTATCGCCATGGACAGGGCCACTCAGGTACATGAGTCATTACCCCCGGAATTGTTGACCACGCCCGACGAATACCGCATCGGTAACAACGATGTCTTGTACATCACGGTATGGGATCACCCCGAGCTGACCGCACCTTCTGGCGCGCAACAGCAGATCGATGCAAACGGCCGTCTTGTTCGGTCCGATGGCACGCTGTATTACCCCTACATCAAAGAGGTCCAGGCCGCCGGAAAGACCATCCAGCAACTGCGATCCGATATTGCCGAGAAGTTGTCCACCTTCATCTCGGACCCGCAAGTGGATGTCGCCGTGTTGCGCTTTGCCAGTCAGAAAGTGGTGGTGTCGGGCGCTGTATTGAAAGCAGGCCCTCAAGCGATTTCCACCAATCCGCTCAATGTGGTTGAAGCCCTGGGTTCGGCCGGTGTCGATCCGCTGAATGCGGACTTGTCCGGGTTGCTGTTGACGCGAAACGGGCGGGTTTATCCGCTGAATCTCGATGCGCTCAATCAGCAGAATGCAGAGTTGCAGAAGGTCTACCTCAGAGGCGGCGATCAGTTGTATTTGCCCTACAACGACAGCAAGAAGATCTACGTGATGGGCGAGGTCAATCAGCCGCGTGCATTGACGTTCAAGACCCGCACCATGAATCTTTCCGACGTCATTGGTTCGGTAGGAGGGTTGAACCAGACCACCTCGAACGGCAACGCCGTGTACGTCATTCGCGGTGTAGAAAACCTCGATGTCGAACCCGCCAAAATCTATCAATTACAAGCCGAGTCGCCGTCCGCCATGGCGCTCGCCACTCACTTCGATGTCCGCCCTCAGGACATTGTTTATGTAGGCCCTGCCAACGTTACCCGCTGGAACCGCTTCATCAGTCAATTGGTGCCATCGGCCTCGATTCTCGGTATGGGCGCGGCGGCACAAAACAACTTAAGTGAAGCCAACAGCAGATAAGGTCTGGTCCCACTGTGAGAACGTTGAACGTTAGCGTCTGCTTGATAGCGGCCTTGCTGTTGTGTGGATGTAATCCGCTGATGAAGGCCACGCTGGCGAACTTCAAAGCCGTGGCCACCGGGCCTGACGACCTGGAGTTGACTCCGGCGCAAGTGGCCGAGGTTCAGTATCCGCAACTCAAGCTGACCACCCCTTCCGGCGAAGGGGTGTTGGCGATGGTGCGTGAGCGAGGTGACTTGCAGTACTGGGTCGCGTCCGGCAAGCAGGTGTTGTTGCTGCGCGACGGCCTGGCGGTTCGCACTGTCGGCCTGGGCTTTGAAGGTGACCTGGACGGGACCCGTATCGAAGCGCAATCGCCGTTCAAGCAAGGCCTTCACCGATTGCCCGATGGATACACCAGCCAGCGCTGGATCGATCTTTATCGAGGTTACGAAGTGGGTGTTGCCGTGAGCAGCCGCTTTACCCGAAAACCCATGGAAACCCTCAGGATCCTGGACAAGGAATACGCCGTGCTGCGTGTCGATGAGCAGATAGAGGCACCGGCTATTGGCCTGCGCGCGACCAATCATTATTGGGTCGATCCGGATAACGGTTTCATCCTCCAGAGTGAACAGCAACTGACAGGGCAACTCAGGGTGAAGATCGTGCAGTTGACCTCTGAGCGCGGGGCTGTCCGTTGAAGTTTCCCAAGGTGTTATGGACGTGCCTGTTGTTGATCTGCGGTGGCGTGAATGCGGCAGTCAACGTCAGCGGTGATGTGCGCAATCCGGGGCCGGTCGAGCTGCAACCCGGGGGGCGCGTGCTGGACGTGATGCGTTTGGCGCAACCCAATCCTGAAAGCTACTGGCTGGCGGCCGCCTGGCTGCGACAACCATTGCTTGAGGAGCAGACCCGACTCAAGACCGGGGTCCTGTTTGACTTGAAGGTGCTGCAACGCACCGCATTGCTCTTCAATCGGCCCAGCCGGGCGGCATTGGCGTTGCAGTTGTACGAGCAAGTCAGCCGCATGCCGGTTACCGGGCGCCAGGTGGCGGTCCTTGATCCGATCGCGGTGGAGGTCGGCTTCGCTCGCAACTTCCGCCTCGATGACGGCGACAGCCTGATCTACCCCAAGCGTTCCGATGTGGTTGAAGTGCTGGGCGCTGTCGCCGAACCGTGCCGGCTCGCCTTTCGCCCGCTGCAAGAGGCGCGGGATTACCTGCAAGGGTGTTCATCGCTGACCGATGCCGAAGCCGATTACCTCTGGATCGTTCAGCCCGACGGGGTCACCCGCCGTGTCGGCATTGCGCCGTGGAATCGTGAAAGCGGGCAGGTGCCTGCCGCCGGCAGCAAAATCCTGGTCCCTGTCAAAACCGATGATCTTAATCCGCCTATACCTGAACTGAATCAGCAGTTGGCCGAATTTCTTGCCACGCAACTGGCTGAGGTGGTTCCTTGAATTTACGTTTTGCTGCAGTGCTGTTGTTGCCGTGTGGTTTGGCTCATGCAGAGCCGCGATTGACTCAAAACGATTTCGGCGGCGTGGGCTTGATGCAAACGCCGACGGCTCGAATGGCACCGGCCGGCGAGTTGAGTGTGAATGCCAGTCGAACCGAGCCCTATACCCGTTACAGCGTTTCATTGCAGCCATTTGAATGGCTGGAAGGCTCGTTTCGCTATACCGCGATCACCAACCGCCGGTATGGCCCCGAATCGTTGAGCGGCGACCAGAGTTACAAAGACAAGGCTGTGGACCTCAAGGTACGCCTTTGGCAAGAAAGCCACTGGGCACCTGAACTGGCCCTGGGCTTTCGCGACATCGGCGGTACCGGCCTGTTCTCCAGCGAATTCCTGGTCGCCAACAAACGCTATGACGACTTTGATTTCAGCGCGGGTATTGCCTGGGGATACATCGGCAATCGAGGCGATTTCGACAACCCGTTGGGTTGGGCGGCTGATCGCTTCAATACCCGGCCGGACGGCGAGGGCACCGGTGACGTCAACACCAATGCCTATTTCCGTGGGCGACCTTCATTGTTTGGCGGCGTGACCTACCAGACCCCCTGGGAGCCGCTCAGCCTGAAGCTTGAGTACGAAGGCAACGACTACAAAAACGAGCCGAAAGACAACGTCATCAAGCAAGATTCGCCCATCAACATCGGCGCCGTGTTCAAGCTGACCGATTCGGTCGATCTCAGCGCGGGTTGGGAGCGCGGCAATACCGCGATGTTCGGCATCACCCTGCACACCAACTTCGTCAGCCGCAAGGCGCCGGCCAAGACTTACGATCCGCCCGCGGAGCGTCTGCCGACACAGGCTCCTGCCACACCACCGGATCAGGTTAACTGGGCCAACGTGTCCCAACGTTTGCAGAAAAATGCCGGCTACAAAGTCGAGCGCATCACTCAGCGCGGCCCCGAGTTGTTTGTGTACGGCGAGCAGACGAACTATTTCCATTCGGCCAAAGCCGTCGGCCGCGCCAGCCGGATTCTGGACAACAGCGTCAACGACGATATCGACTGGTTCACCCTGGTGAACAAGCGCTACGACATGCCGCTGGAAGAAACCAGCGTGCCGCGCGAGACCTTCCGCGAAGTGGTCAACAATGAGGAGCCGCTGCAAACCTTGCACCGAACCACTGAGGTCAACGGGGCGATGCCGCATACCGAGACCACGCTCTATACTGCCGCGCGCGATCCCTTCAGCTATGGTGTCGGGCTGGGCTACAAACAGAACGTCGGTGGCCCTGATGGTTTGCTCTATCAGCTGAGTGCCGATGCGGACGCCGAGTATCGTTTCACGCGCAATACCTGGTGGAGCGGCCTGCTCAGCGCCAACCTGGTGAACAACTACGACAACTTTACCTACGACGCACCAAGTGGTTTGCCCCGGGTGCGGACCGACCTGCGCAAGTACCTGACGACCTCTGACGTCACCATGCCCACGTTCCAGTTCAGCCACGCCGAGCAACTGGATAAAGACCTGTATGGCATGGTCTACGGCGGCTATCTGGAGTCGATGTTTGCCGGTGTGGGCGGTGAGGTACTGTTCCGTCCGGCAGGCCAGCGTTGGTCGGTGGGTGCAGACCTGAACTACGTGCGTCAGCGCGAGTTCAACCAGGGTTTTGGCTTGCGCGATTACTCGACCGTGACCGGCCATATCACCGGTTATACCGACTTGCCTTTCGATACCCAGGCCGCCGTCAGTGTCGGCCGCTACCTGGCGCGGGATTGGGGCGCCACAGTCGATCTGTCACGGGAGTTCCGCAATGGTGTGCGATTCGGTGCCTGGGCCACGCTGACCACTGCGACGACAGCGGAATACGGTGAAGGCAGTTTCGACAAGGGCATCTACATCTCCATTCCGTTCGATGAACTGATGAGCATGTCGACCATGCGTCGGGCCAATATCGTCTGGTCGCCGCTGACCCGGGACGGCGGTGCACGGCTCAATCGCAGCTACTGGCTGCATTCGATGACCGATAGCCGTGACAGCGACTTGTTCTACCGTAACTTCGACAAGATCACTGAGTGAACGCGGGCGATCTGCAGGGCGATTAGCGCTGTAGATCGCATCGCGGTCGACCGAAAGGGGACAACCTGGAAGGTCTTGTAGTAAGCAGCGCCATCTTGCGCAGGGTTCTCTGCGTTAAAACGACACACTTGCAATGATAAGTCGGGGGCTGACTCAGCTCCCGGCTTGAACAAGTGTTGCCGTGTGTCAGGGAGACTGGTGTGGCAGGGGCGTAAGTGCGACTCAGCGCCTGATACACGCCCATGAAAAAGGGGACTTGCGTCCCCTTGTCATTTTGCGGTGCCTGGTATTCAAGTGATCAATAGATGTCTTTTGACAGCAAGGTAAAAGGCGTCTTCACCAGGATCTTCAAATCCAGCCACAACGACCAGTTATTGATGTATTTGAGATCGATCTCCACACGCTTTTGCATCTTGTCGATGGTGTCGGTCTCGCCACGGCAACCGTTGATTTGAGCCAACCCGGTAATCCCCGGTTTGATTCGGTGGCGAGCCATGTAGGCGAGAATCTTCCCGGAGTAGTAATCGTTGTGCGCAACGGCGTGGGGACGTGGTCCGACCAGGGCCATATGGCCTTGCAGCACATTGATCAACTGCGGCAGTTCGTCGAGCGAAGTACGGCGGATAAAGCGTCCCACCGGAGTGATCCGAGAATCGTTACGGCTGGCCTGCTTGACCTCAAGGTCATCGTGCACGCGCATCGAGCGAAACTTCCAGACCTGGATCACCTTGCCATTCCAGCCGTGGCGGTCCTGCTTGAAGAACACCGGGCCGGGAGAGTTGAGTTTAACGGCCAGGGCAATCAGTAACAGCAACGGACTTAGAAGAACCAGGGCCAACAGCGCCACGCTCTTTTCCAACAGGCTTTTACTCAGTGCGGCGGTTGGCTGGCTGGTCAACGGGCTTTCATTCAAGTAGATCGCCGGCAAGCCGTCCACGACCCTTACCGAGTGATTGAGCAGCATCAGGCTGTTCAAGTCCGGCACCCAGACCACATCGACGTTGGCCCCCAGCAAATCGATATACATGGCTTCAATGTTTGCCGCTTCACTCAGGGGTAGCGTGATGTACAAACGGCGGATGTCATGGGTTTTGATCAGCGCCAGCAGATGCTCTTGCGGGCCTACGATCGGCGGTGAGCCCATCGCCAGCGGGAGCGTTGTGTCGGTGCTGACCAACCCCACCAGCGGGAAGTGTTCAAGGCTACGCAGCTTCCGGGCAAGACCCAGCGCCAACTCGCCCGTACCGACGATCAGGGTTTTATGCTCGCTTTGAAGTGACCGTTGATAGTATTGCGAGAATCCGTGCAGCGGCACGTACAACAGTGCCTGCCCGAGATAACCGCAGGCTGCCCATATCAAGATCAGTTGACGGGAAAACAGTCCATCGGCCTTGCAGATGAATGCCACACAGGCCAATGCCGCCAGGGTCATTGTCCAGCCCACCAACAAACGTCCCAATCCCTCCAGGTAGTTATCTTTCTTTGCATAGACGCCACACCAGGTATAGGCGGGCACCGAGGCAAGTACCGTTAGAATTGCGCACACTCGGTAATAGAACTCCACCGTCCCGGTGTGGTAATAAACCAATAGAAACAACAGGGCTACAACAAAGCCCTGACCCAGTGCCCATTGTCCCCAGAAGGTCAATCCTTTGAGGTGGGTATTTCGATTGATACGAAGATTGTTAACCATGCGATATCCCCAAAATACGTCCATTCGCGTGTCGACAGACAAGAGCCAAGTTGATGTGGTAAGCATTATTATTTTTATAAGAGGGCAAAACATTGACGGTCGAAATGCCACTGTGCGGCGTGCTCGTCAGTGAATAGATTAATTTATTGGGCAGAAAGCTGTCTGACGACTTTTAACGAGTGGTAAGTTGGTGTGCTGGTTATATTGAGGCGGCGAAGTGTTAGAAATAGTCGATAATGAAAGTTGATTTCAGGAAGGGGCAAGCGAGATGGTCTGCGGAGAGGGGAGGGGCCGGAGGGTGAAATGGTGGGGTGCTTTTTTGTTTTTGTATGCACTACCATTGCGATCAATCTTATTGATTCAGGTGAGACTTTTCCCCCGTACTATTTTTTGAATCAGGCAATAGCCACGATTCCTCACGGCCCGGAACAAACGTTCACCATTGCTGGCACTCTTGAACTTTTCCTGTAGCCTGCTCAAGCACATTTCCAGGCCTCGATAATGCTCGGGTTCTCTGCCGATGCTCCGAATAAGATCATCTTTACTTACGACTCGCTCATCATGGTGCAGCATTTTCTTGACCAGTGTGGCTTCTAGCCCGGTCAAGACAACCTCTACGTCATCTTTGATCAACGCACCATTGCCATGACTCAATCGCCAGGCTTCTGTATAGGGATAATGCGGTTTTACCGCCTCGTTGAGGAGTGAATCCTGAGTGTTTTCCCGGTCTTCATCTGCCCGTGAGGATATGTTGCTGAACTGCGTATCGGACTGGGCCGCTCGCCACTCGGATTCGAATGAAGAGAGAATGCGCTGTGTATCATGTCTGATAACGGGAGGGACAATTCTGTCCAGGTGAGGGGAAATAAATTCCATTAGTTTAGGGGCGGATGAGGGTAGGGCAACACCCTCGACAAACATCTTTGCCTGCGACGTACCAAATGAGTTATATCGCTCGCTCGATAATAATGCCTCAAGCTCTAGTTGTAATGCCGGGCTGTGAGTAACGACGACAAAATATTTTCTGGGGAGGGGTGTACTGCTTTCCATGTCTCTCTCCTGAAGGGCATACTCAGTTTTTAATTCAAAAGGTTGTCGGCAGGGGAGTAATGGCTCCCTTGAAAGTATTCAAACGGCAGCGCGCGCGCCAGTATATGGCTCGCGGCATGCTCCACTCTGTCAGCTATGAAGGCGACTTTAGTGGTGTGGGTCAGCATGGTCATGCGTTCGTGGAGACGATTGAATAATTCGGGGTTGCCCGTGAGTTTAAGGCTTAAGTCTAGGGTTGAAAGAGGGATCTTGATATAGTCGAAAAGATTCAGGGTTGTAAAGATCTCGATACTTTCATTGTCGATGTTGTAACCATCGAACGCGATTTCTATGCCGTGGTCTTTCAACAGATACACATTGTTGAGAATCTTCTTTTTTTCACTGAAACTGACCGCCGAAAGAGGCAGTTCATTGAAAGCGATAACCAGCGTCTGACCAAAGTTGTGCAGGGCGTCGCTGGACTGTATCAACTCTTCCGCGAGTGCTGAATCGGCGAGGTCTGATTGTCCGACGCAGACAAATCTACGACTTAAGTATTTGTTTTTGCTGGATATATTATGGTCTTTCAGCGAAAAGGCAATCAACCGGGTCTGCATGAGCACTTCACTGTAGATGCCGCTCATCTGCTGCATGGATGCCGCAAAAGATGCATGGGCTGGCTGAGCCGGACTGTCGTCAAACTGTATTCTGATCTCGCTGCCAAATGGGCAGTCATCACGAGTGAGGATCAATTGTCGAGACAGATAATGACTCGCACGATAGATGTGTGACGCGCTCATCGTTGCGTTCATAATGCAATAACTCCCTGCATATTAATCATCAGGCGGTCGAGATGAGACCCCTGACGAGACGATATCCATGCCCACGAATACTTTGAATGGCGTTGGTGCCATACATGCCTTTTATCTTGCCGCGCAGGCGGCTGATAGATTTTTCCAAGGCCCTTGGGTCATAAAACGTTATATTCAGACCCATGATTCTGGCGATTTCATCATGGCTCAGTATTTGATTTTTTGTTTCGGCAAAGGCTTCCAGGATTTTCATTTCCGGAAACGAAACATCCAGTTTTTTATAGTCTCCAATCAGGCACATACGCGTGGGGTCCAAGAGCAAACTGTGTTGCTTATGCCATTCTGCGCTATTAAAAAACTCGGAAAGTACGTCCGGGTTATCTTCAGGAAGCGTACTGAATTTAATGCAGTGGTCGGCGCCGGCAAGATAGTATCTCATCTTGTTGTAGGTGCCTTTGCCGGTGATGGCTACAAAGATAATAAGGGCCTGGTTATCGGCACGCATATTTTCCACCAAGGCGATGCTTTCATCAAACGCCTGAGGGCTGTCAATGACAATGAATACTGCACGGTATGAATGGAAACCCTTATTTTTTCTAAACAAGTTGTTGAAACACATAGTGTCAACGGGTATATCATGCGCTACATAGCTTGCAACTAATGTCCTGAAACCCTCAGCTAAACTATGGGTCCGCCCAATGGTGAGAATACCCGTCACCTCCTTTGTGTGGCTGTGGCTGGTATTCGTTAATTTCCCTGTAAGCATCATGCTTTGACTCGGCTGGGTGCTGACATTTGGATGTTAAAGCACCAATTCTCATTTGTGACTGACAATTGGTAACATTTCCCGGGTTTTCAAGCAGGTGTCACAATTTTTTTAACATTGTTGAGCAATCTGGCGAGATCCTTTGTGCCCCTGATGCTTGGCATGCACAGTGGCAAATAGGCATCATTGTGCCATCTTTTCGCGCAATGTCCCGCTTTTCCAGTTCAATAAGCCTGGGTGGGCGGTTGAAGCTGCCTTAGTTGGATTTTTATGGAGGCCTTATGAGTTGCCAGAACTAGGCTGCTTTAAGTGCCGGTTTTAGTATGTGTTTTGTTTGGAACTGGCTGATATTTCTTGTTATGTAACGTTCTGGTGGGTGGTGACATTCATGGACAATTATTAACGTTGAGTTTTAATGCAGGTCTGAATGCGTTTTACTGACTCGTTGGCGATAAAATCGTCAGTTCGTCAGCAGTTTTGCTTTTGTGGATGAGGGGGGGTAATGGATTTTTGGACTACCGTAACGGTATTGATTTTAGGCGTGGTGGAAGGGCTGACAGAGTTTTTACCCATATCAAGTACAGGGCACCAAATCATTGTCGCGGACCTGCTCGGCTTCGGCGGTGAGCGTGCCATGGCTTTCAATATCATCATTCAACTTGGGGCCATCCTGGCCGTGGTCTGGGAGTTTCGGCGAAAGATCCTCGAGATCGTCACAGGCTTGCCAACCCAACGTAATGCGCAACGGTTTACCTTGAACTTATTGATCAGCTTTATGCCTGCCGTTGTATTAGGTGTATTGTTCGCCGATAAGATTCACGAATATCTGTTCAATCCAATCACCGTGGCGGTGGCATTGGTAGTGGGCGGTATCGTTATGTTGTGGGCTGAGCGGCGGGAACATAGGGTGTATGTCGACCATGTTGACGACATGCGCTGGACCGACGCGTTAAAGGTCGGGTTCGCTCAATGCCTGGCGATGATACCGGGCACCTCACGCTCAGGATCGACCATTATCGGTGGGTTGCTATTTGGACTGTCGCGCAAGGCAGCCACCGAGTTCTCGTTCTTCCTGGCCATGCCAACCATGGTCGGTGCCGCCGTCTACTCAGGCTACAAATATCGGGATCTGTTCCAGGCTGGCGACCTGCCAGTCTTCACCTTGGGCTTCGTCACCGCGTTCTTTTTCGCCATGATCGCCGTGCGCGGCTTGCTCAAGTTTATCGCCAGCCACAGCTACGCCGCGTTCGCCTGTTACCGAATTGCATTCGGTCTGGTGATCCTGGCCACATGGGCATTCGGTTGGGTTAACTGGACTGAAGCAGCAGCGCTCTGACACGTGAACCAGGCTGCGGACCCACCAGCCTGGTATTTAAAAGATAAAACGGATTAACGCCCTTCAAGCAACTCAGCTGCCTGATCCAGCAACGCCAAAGGCTCTTTAGCCTTGTGGATATCCACCGACAACAACTGCCGAAACTTGCGTGCCCCCGGGAACCCGGTGCCCAGCCCCAGCACGTGCCGGGTGATATGGTGCATCGAACCGCCCGCATCAATATGCGCCGCTATATAAGGCCGCAACTTCGCCAGCGCCTCCGCCCGGCTAATCACCGGCGCCGTACTGCCGAACAATTGCTGATCCACCTCAGCCATCACATAAGGGTTGTGATACGCCTCGCGGCCCAACATCACACCGTCAAACGTTTGCAAATGCGCGTGACAGGCTTCCAGCGTCTTGATCCCGCCGTTAAGAACAATCTCCAACTCCGGAAAGTCCGCCTTCAACCGCGCCGCCACGTCATAACGCAGAGGCGGAATGTCACGGTTCTCTTTCGGCGATAAGCCCTCCAGAATCGCAATCCGCGCATGTACCGTAAAACTCGTGCACCCTGCATCCCGAACCGTGCCAACAAAATCAACCAATTCCTCGTAACTGTCCCGCCCATTAATCCCGATCCGGTGCTTCACCGTCACCGGAATCGACACCGCATCGCGCATCGCCTTCACACAATCCGCCACCAGCTGCGGATGCCCCATCAGGCACGCGCCGATCATATTGTTCTGCACCCGATCACTCGGGCAGCCGACATTCAGATTCACCTCGTCGTAACCGTGGTCCTCAGCCATACGGGCGCAGGCGGCCAAGTCTAGAGGAACGCTGCCGCCGAGTTGCAGGGCCAACGGGTGTTCGGCTTCGTTGTGACGGAGGAAGCGTTCGTGATCGCCATTGAGGAGCGCGCCGGTGGTGACCATTTCGGTGTAGAGGAGGGCGTTTTTCGATAATAGACGTAGGAAAAAGCGGCAGTGGCGGTCAGTCCAATCCATCATCGGCGCCACGGAGAATCGGCGGGAGAGCGGGGCGGGTGTGGCGGTGATTGGGGGCATTGGGGGTCTGGAATCGATGGGGCTGGGAGGTGGGAGAGTTTATCAGGAATGGGCTTTTGAGGTGGAGACGAGTCTTACTGGGGTGGCGTTGCAGCAGAACAGAGCGCCTTTTTTGCCTCAGGAAACCGCCTTGGCTGAACCAATCCTGTCGCCCAGCCAAGTTTCATAATGTCTGACGAATTGGCGTCCTAGGATGAGGCGTAGTCGAACTGCCACGCTTCCAGCCCCCCAGGAACCTGAAAAATGATCTCAAATCTCTTCAAAGTCATGATGATCACCAGTGCCTTGCTGTTAAGCGCCTGCTCAGGCGTCAGCACCAGCACCTGTTTTTCAGATGGCTGCCGATCGTTCGATGGCCATGGCGCCAACAAGTTGAACCTTGGCGGAAGCGCTATCGGTAGCAATTTCAGCGAGTACAGCTCAGGGTTGCTCCATGACGACTAAGGCGTAATGCCCCCGACGGAAGATGTTTCCGTCGAGGCGCGTTGTTACCTGATGTACCGCGAGTGCTGAATGAGGGACTGCTTCTCAGCTGGACGCGGCTTCGCCAGCGCTTGCGTGGGACGATGGGTGGTGGTTATTTAGGGGCGGGCGTTGCTATCCACTCGCTCAGGACTTTCTGATAGTTACCGGTCACCTTGGCCAGGTGCAGCCATTGGTCGACGTATAACTTCCAGGTCATGTCATCGCGGGGCAACAAGTAAGCCTTCTCGCCGTACTGCATGAACTGGCTCGGGTTAACCGCGCACAACCCGGGTTTAAGTTTCTGCTGATACAACGCTTCCGATGCATCGGTAATCATCACGTCAGCCCTCTTATCCAGCAGCTCCTGGAAGATCGTCACGTTGTCGTGAAGGCTCAATTGCGCCTTGGGCAGAAACGCGTGGACAAACGCTTCGTTGGTGCCACCGGCCGGTTCAACCAAGCGAACCGAAGGCTGGTTGATTTGTTCGACGGTCTGGTACAGGGCCTGATCTTCGCAGCGCACTAACGGGATTTTGCCGTCGACATCCAGTGTGGTGCTGAAGAAGGCTTTTTTCTGGCGTTCCAGGGTGACCGAGATGCCGCCGACGCCGATGTCGCACTTGCCGGCCAGCATGTCGGGCATCAGCGTTTTCCACGTGGTCTGCACCCACTCAACCTTGACGCCGAGGCTGTCGGCCAATGTGCGGGCCATGGCGATGTCGATCCCCGAGTACTCGCCGTTCTCGGCTTTGGAGGTATAGGGTTTGTAGTCCCCCGTCGTACACACGCGCAGTTGGTTTTGCTGGATGATGCTGTCCAGATGCGAAGGGCCGTCCTGTGCCTGAGCGCCGAAGGATAGAGCGAGCAGGCCACCGAGCATCATTGTGCATTTTATGGTTTTCATTTTTGGCGGGCTTTTATCCGGGTGGGTTAGAAAAAGTGGAGTGTAGTGAAACAGTTTCCCGGCTGCTATCCACGACGAAAAAGGGCGCTCATTGTGGGAGCGCCCCTTGTTGTGTTTGCACAATGCGGTCTGGCCTCGATGTCATCCTGGCCGTTCGGACTCAGTGACAACAGCAACTGGAGCCGCCGCACCCCGACTTTTTCTCGACGCTTTGGGGGCGTTCACCCTTCAACACGCTTGCTGGATACCCTGCCTCATTCAGTGCCGATAACAGGACATCGCTGTCGATGTCCCCGGTCACTTTGACCCGGCCAGACGCCAGGTCGACAGTCACTTCACCAACCCCGGCCAGTGGCAGCAACGCAGCGTTGACGTGTTTGACGCAACTGCCGCAGCTCATGCCTTCGACTTGCAATTCTGTACCGTTCATTGCGTAAACCTCTTTCGCCATGAGTGGCGGTGGTGTGATGACAGGGTTCGATGGTTGACCTTGCCACGATGGCAAGGTCAAGTGCTTCTTTCAGGCGGTTACTGCGCCATCGGCATCTTCATCATGCTCGACTGCTGTTCCATCATTTTCATCATCATGTCCATCATCTGTTCTGCGTGGTTCTTGTCGCCGGACATGCCTTTGCCCATACCCATGCCCATGCCCATGCCCATGCCTTGGCAATGGTTGTGCATCATGCCCATGCTGTCCTTCATCGTGGCCATGCCTTCTTGCATGGCGGCCTGGCGTTCGGCGGGGGTTTTGGCGGCGATCATTTTTTCGTGGGCCGCCTGCATTTTTTCCATCTGTTCGCTCATGGCCTTGTTTTGCGTGGTGGTGGCGGCGGTGGCGGTGGCCGGTGTGGTTGGCGGTGTGTCGGGGTGATGCTCCTCGACGGCCATAGCAACCAATGGGCTACTGATGAGCAGTGCGGCGACGAGTGCTTTGAAGTGCGTATGCATGGCAATCTCCAGTGAGTCAGGGACGTACAGGAACTATTGAGCCGCGCTAAAGAGGCGAAGCCAAAGGAGGGGCGGCCGGAACTCCGGACGCTCGGAGAGTGGTTTTAATCGTTGAAGCGAACGAAGCGCAGGCGCGCTGGCGGCCGGGGTGGCGCCGGTCGGTGTAAGGTGAGAAACGCGAACGGAGTCTGGGAGCGGACACTCAGAATCAGCGCAGGCAGCAGAAACAGGACGGCCCAAAGGGCGTGTTCGAAGGTGGGCAAGGTCTGTGCGGGGGGCAGTGCTGTGGCGCTGTGTTCGCAGTATTGCAGGCAGCCGCTGGCATGCTGCTCATGACTATTGTCATGGCCAGCGCTGCTGGTGATTTCATGGGCGGCGTTCAGATCATGGGGCGGCAGGCTAAGACAACCCTGGCTCGCCGCTACCGCAAAGGCTAACAGCCACAGTGCGAGCACTTGGCGGATCAGCAGCGGTAGATGGGTGCGAAGCCCGTGCATGTCTGGTATCCGATCTGAGGGTTATTTTGAGCGTAGCCCTGTGTAGGGGGCTGTCGTTGATCTATATCAAGTGGCGCCCTTTACATTACTCCGCGGCCATTTCCATCTCTGGACTCAACGTCCCCAGCCAGGCCACCAGCCCAACAATCAGAACGGCCGCAGCCAACTCCATCACCACGCTGCGCCGCAGTGCATTCGCCGCTACCCAATACTGCCCGTTGCGCAACGACCTCTGCAAAAACGGTCCAAGGTGAAACCGGTTCAACGCGGCGAGCACCAGCATCCCTGCAAACAAGGTGACTTTGATAAACAGCAAAATCCCGTAGGTGCTTAGAAATAAGTCATCAAGCTCCAGCCCAACGATGAAGAGGTAGTTCACAACACCCGTGACGGTGATGACGACCACAATCAACGCGCCCACCAGTTCAAACCTTGTCACTGCGCGGGCCAGCAGCCGGATGCGCTCTTCGGTTTGCAGAACATTGGCTTTCGCCATCAACGCAAGCGCCACTAGCGCTCCCAGCCACACTCCTGCGGCCAGCAAGTGCAGGATGTCGGTGGTGAAATGCCAGACACGGCGGATGCCTTCATCCATCGCGCCATGTCCGTTCCAGGCGAGAGAGGCGAGGGCGATACCGCCAGCAATCGTCGCAACCAGCAAGCCAACGCCAGGGGCACGATGATTGAGCATCACCGCCAATCCACCAACAACCAGTGCGACGATACGCACGACCCAGGCCAGGCCCATGTCCGTTTCCAACACCATCATCTCGACGTGTGGACGTAACTCGGCAAAGGCCGTTTCACCGCTCATGGCGCTCGCCATCACTACCATGCTCGCAATAGACAACAGCAACCCAAGCGCCGCCGTCCCCGCCAGCATCAACCGAAACGGTAACACCGCGCCTGACACGCGTTCCCGCCCTTTAAGGCTGTACAACCCAAACAGCGGCAAGCCCAACAGCAGCATCAAATCCACATACAAGCCAAACCGCAGGGCAATGCCGATCGAGTCGCTCATTCATCACTTCACTTTGAACGTAACATTGCCGGTAATCGGGTGAGTGTCCGAAGACACCGCGCGCCATTCGACTTTGTAGGTGCCGATGGGCAGTGGCGAAAGCGGGGTGATGACCATGGTTTTCGGGTCGCCGCCGCCGGAGACTTTGGCTTTCATCGGCATGGGGGCGTGGGCCATGCCGGGCATTTCGGTCATGACCAGTTTCGCGCCGGAAAACTGGGTCATGAGATTTTCGGAAAAGTGCAGTTCGATTTTGGCGGGTGCTGCGCCGACTGCACCTTCAGCGGGGGTGGAGGACAGTAATTTCGGGTGGGCTTGAGCGAATGTGCTCAGCAGCAGTCCCAGGGCAACAACGGTGGTTTTGATCATGCGCATGCGAGGCCTCTTACCGTTTTCAACGGTTGGTTTTTGGTTTTTATGAGTTGAAGCGTTTAAAACCACAGCCGAACGCCGAGGACCAGGCGCGCTTCGCTGCGATCCTCACCTTCATCGTTGGCGTAATCGGCGGTTTTGCCGTAAGTGCGGTTCCAGGTCACGCCAATATAGGGCGCGAACTCCCGGCGGATTTCGTAGCGCAGCCGCAGGCCGGCCTCGGTGTTGGATAAGCCGGAGCCGATACCCCGCTGTGGATCGTTTTTGCCGTAGAAGTTGAGTTCGGCGGTCGGCTGCAGAATCAGCCGATTGGTCAACAGGATGTCGTAGTCGCCTTCCAGTCGTGCAGCGGTTTGGCCGCCCTCACCGATGAAGGCCGTGGCTTCGGTTTCAAAGTTGTAAAGCGCCATGCCTTGCACACCGAAGGCGGCCCAGGTTTGTGGGGCACCGGGTTTGAAATCCTGGCGCACGCCACTCACCACGTCCCACCATGGGGAGATCGCATGGCCCCACAGGGCCTGGATTTCGGCGTCTTCGGTCTTGCCGTTGGTGCGTTCGCCTTCGGAGCGCAGCCACAGACGGTCGATGTCACCGCCGATCCAGCCTGACAGATCCCAGGCCAGGACGCTGCCGTTGTCCGCGTCCTGCCATTCGAGTTTGTCGGCAAGGAAATAATAGTTGAGTGCGGTGTCATGCACGCCGTGGCCGGTCGGGCTGGCATACACGGCGGCGCGGTCGGCGTCGGTCAGCGTCGGGATCGGCGTGCGGCTTTCAGTCGGCGCGGCGGGCTGCATCTGGCCGTCATCCATGCTTTGCATCTGGCTGTGGTCCATGCCGGTCATCTGGCTATGGTCCATACCCTGCATGTCGTCAGTGGCGGCCATTGCCGAAGAGAGCGTCAGGCCCGCGGTCACGAGTGCTAAAGATATTGGAGTCAATCGGGTCATGGGATGCGCCTCATTCTTCCACGCGAACTTCACGGAACATGCCCATTTCCATGTGGTACAGGAGATGGCAGTGATAGGCCCAGCGGCCGAGCGCATCGGCGGTGACCCGATAGCTGCGCCGGGAGCCGGGCGGCATGTCGATGGTGTGTTTGCGCACCATGAACTCGCCATTCTCGTCTTCGAGGTCGCTCCACATGCCGTGCAGGTGAATGGGGTGGGTCATCATCGTGTCGTTGACCAGCACAATCCGGACGCGCTCGCCGTACTTGAGGCGCAGCGGCTCGGCGTCCGCGAATTTCACGCCGTTGAACGACCAGGCGAATTTCTCCATGTGGCCGGTGAGGTGCAGCTCAATGGTGCGGCCGGGTTCGCGGCCGTCCGGGTCTTCGAAGGTGCTGCGCAGGTCGGAGTAGGTCAGGACTCGGCGTCCGTTGTTGCGCAGGCCCAGTCCGGGATCGTCGAGCTTGGGCGAGGTGGACATGGCTTGCATGTCCACCAGCGGGTTGTCCTTTTCCGTCTCTGGATGAGACTGCATGCCGGCCATGCTGCTGTGATCCATGCCTGCCATATCGCCCATGCTGCTGTGGTCCATGCCGCCCATGCCCATGTCATCCATGGTCACTAACGGTCGAGGGTCCAGGGCCGGGATCGGCGCCGACAAACCAGGCTTCGTTGCCAGCGTACCCCGTGCAAAACCCGTGCGATCCATCGATTGCGCGAACAGCGTGTAAGCCGCTTCGGTCGGCTCGACAATCACGTCAAACGTCTCTGCCACTGCGATGCGAAACTCGTCGACGCTCACCGGTTTGATGTGCAAACCGTCGGCTGCGACTACCGTCATTTTCAACCCGGGGATGCGCACGTCGAAGTAGCTCATGGCGGAGCCATTGATAAACCGCAGCCGCAGCTTCTCGCCGGGGCGGAATACACCGGTCCAGTTCATGTCCGGCGCCTGGCCGTTCATCAGGTAGGTGTAAGTGGCGCCGCTGACGTCGGCGATGTCCGTGGGGTTCATCTTCATCTCGGCCCACATCGTTCGATCCGCGACGGTGGCTCCCCAACCTTTTTCGCTGACGTCATGGATGAAATCACCCACGGTGCGCTTGTAGTTGTAGTAATCCGACTGCTTTTTCAGCGTCTTCATCAGGCCGACGGCGGTTTCGTCGGTCCAGTCGGTCAGCATCACCACGTAATCACGGTCGTACTGGAATGGCTCTGGCTCCTTGGCATCGATGACCAGCGGGCCGTAAACGCCGGACTGTTCCTGAAAGCCCGAATGGCTGTGATACCAGTAGGTGCCGTTCTGCCGGACTGTGAATTGGTAGACGTACAGGCCGCCCGGTTCGATGCCGTGAAAACTCAGGCCCGGTACGCCGTCCATGTTGGCCGGCAGCAAGATGCCGTGCCAGTGAATGGACGTGTCGACTTTGAGCTTGTTCCTCACCCGCAACGTCACCGTGTCGCCTTCGCGCCAGCGCAGCAGCGGGCCGGGAATGCCGCCGTTGATGGCGATGGCGGTGCGCGGGTTGCCGGTGATGTTGACCGGGGTTTCGCCGATCGACAGATCGAAGTCGGTGCCCGTCAACACCTGAGGTTCGCCAGGGCTGGTGATTGCCCAGACCGGCGTGCGCCATAAGCCGAGGCCACCCAGCAGTCCGCCTGCGGCCAGCCCTTTCACGAAGGTGCGTCTTGTAGTGTTGGAATGCATGCCGTTGTGTTCCCTGTCCGTCAGCTTGGAGCTAGCTTGACGATGAGGCTAACGAGCGGTGCCTTTCAGAAGGCTGAGGCTGAGATTACAGTTTTGACAGTTTCACCGATGTAGGCGCGGTGAAGCAGGAGGGAGGCGCCACTGGACGGGCGCCTGTTCTTAAAGGTGTTTTTTTGGCGTGGATGTATCAGCCACCGTGCCGTTGCCACAATTGATATACGAAGAAGACTTCAACCAACGCTGATCCGGATAGTAGGAAAACAACAGTTGGCCTCCCTTCATCGAATCAATCAGCCGACGAGCAACCGCGGGTCTGACCGCCGGGCAGCCGAGGCTTCTGCCAATACGTCCATTCGCACGGGCCAGGACCGGACTCACATAAGGCGCGCCATGAATCACGATGGCCCGGTCAAACGCGTTGTCATTGAAACCCGGCTCCAGGCCTTCCATGCGTAGCGAGTAACCGTTCTGTCCGACATAGCTCTGCTGGGTGCGATACAACCCGAGGCTGGTGGCGAAGCTTTCATTCTGGTTGGAGAAGTTGACGGCCATGTTTTCGCCGCTATTGCGTCCATGGGCGACCAGTTCATGAAACAGCAACTTGCGCTTCTTTAAATCGAACACCCATAGACGTTGCTCGGTCGAAGGCAGCGAATAATCAATAACCGCAAGTCTTTGGACAGGCGCTTTGCCTTGAGCGATGCTGCATTGCGAGGCGCGAACGGCGAGGTTGATGACGTTGGCGTTAGCTTTCGGGGCCGCTTTGATGAGGGCGGCCGCGAGCGAATCGGCGTAGGCTGACGGTACGGACATTGCAGTCAGTAGCAGGGCCGAGAATAGATAGCCAAAACGTAGTGGCGCCATACAGATGTCTCATCATGTTAAGTTCGAGTCTAGCAGTGCGTTGCCAGCCGGGCGTTGAATGCGGGGGATTAAGGATTATTCATGGTGCTTTTAACAAGGTTATTCGTCATAAGCCGCGTATTTTTTATGGGCTTTCTGATAAGCGGCACAGCACTTGGGCAAACGTCGTCGATTGAGCCGCTAAATGCGCCTACCTCCATTATCGAGGCTGGAGCGGATGATAACGTCGGTCAAGCGATTCAGGCCGCGCTTGAACCGCTGAAAACCGCTTTTCCGCCGCTGCTGACCGCACCACGCAATCGTCGAGTGGATGTCAGCCGGCTGGTCATGGATTTTTATACCCATCGTGCCTATCGCGCGGCGTGGACCAATGACAGCGATGTCGCGCAATTGATCTCCAGCCTGAACGCGACTGAGGCCGACGGCTTGACCCCGGCGGACTTTCATATCGATGAATTGGTCCGGTCGCAAACCACGATGCATACGACACCGGTGACGCCAGAGCAGCGGGCGGCTTTCGATTTGGCGACCACGCATACGTTTATCACCGCGCTGCTGCAGTTGCGGCGGGGCAAGGTCGACCCTTCGCGGCTCGACATTCACTGGAATTTTGATTCGAATGGCGTCGATCCACGTGACGACTTCAATGCTTTCTTCGCCGCACTCGACAATCACGACGTGGCCAAGGCTTTTGCCCAGGCACCGCCGCAAGAAGCGGTGTACGTCGGTTTGCGTCAGGCCCTGGCGCAATTGCGCGGCATTCGGGACCGGGGCGGCTGGCCGAAAGTGATTGTCGACCATTCGCTCAAACCCGGCATGGACGAACCGGCGGTCGCGCAATTGCGCGCGAGGATGGTCGCGGCCGGTTTTCTCGATCCGCGATTGATCCACGGCACCCAGTACGACGGCGCCGTCACCGCCGCGGTGAAAAAGTATCAGAACGAGCAATACCTGAGTGCGGACGGCATGGCAGGGGCGACAACACTGGCAGCGCTGAACGTGCCCGTTGATGCACGCATCGACCAGGTCCGTGTGAACATGGAGCGTGCACGTTGGCTGCTCTACAAACTCCAGGGCACATTCGTCATCGTCGATATCGCCGGCTACAAGGTGGCGATGTACCGCGATGGCGTGCCGATCTGGCGATCCCGGGTGCAGGTCGGTAAAGCGGCGCGCAATACGCCAGTCTTCCAGGCGCAGATTACCTACATCACGTTTAACCCGACCTGGACAGTGCCGCCGACGATCCTCAAGGAGGACGTGTTGCCGAAGATCCAGAGCAACCCGGGCTACCTCGCCGCCAATCGCATTCGAGTGCTTGATCGCGAAGGCAATGTGCTCGATCCATCGAGTGTGGACTGGACCAATCCACGCGGCCTCACGTTGCGCCAGGACGCCGGGCCTGAAAGTTCGCTGGGCCGGGTGGTGATCCGCTTTCCCAACGACTATGCGATTTACCTCCACGACACACCGCACCGCGAGTTGTTTGCCAAAACCATCCGCGCGACCAGCTCGGGCTGCATTCGGGTAGAGAATCCGCTGCAGCTTGTGGAATTGTTGTTCAACGACCCGGTCCGGTGGAACAGCGAAGGTATTCAAAAGCAGTTGGCCAGCGGCAAGACCGAGAACATTCGGCTTCCGGTGAAAGTGCCGGTGTTGCTGGCGTACTGGACCGTGGATTTGGGCAGCGACGGGCGAGTGGCGTTCAAGCCTGATGTGTATGGCTACGATGCGCCGGTGTTGCGGGCGCTGAATCGGCCGTCGCCGATGCCAGTGCTGGATTTGCATTCGGCGGTGGGGTCGGTGGTGGCGGCGGGACCGGCGCGGCAGTAGGGGATTGGACTTGATAGTAAGTCCGTCCCCTTTCCGGTGTGGGTGATCTGTCTTCGTTGTTCGTCTGGGTGTTAAAGCTGCAGACCTTCCTGCACCACCGAAAGTAAATTGTTCTCCGTCAACGCAACCGCATCCAGTTGCTGTCCGGCCTGCTCAATCACCTGCAACCACCAATGTGTCTCGCCATCCGCGTCCACTGTGCGCAACAGCGCGAGTTCTTTGCCCGTCGAGTGAATCTCGACACGCCCAGCGCCATCTTCAGTGAAGCGCGCAACAGGGTCGAAGGTGATGCCGTGCTCATTGCCTTCGATCAGAAGCTGGTCGATCGCGTAATCGAAAGTCGCACCCTCTGAATCGCACTCGAAGACATGTGTCGGATTGCGTCGCAGAATCAGGCCTACCTCAGTCAGCGGCTTCAGCCACGCCTCGATCTGCTCATACAACTCGTAGACTTGGCCGGGCCAACTGTCGATCATCTGATCTGCGCTGGTAGACCGGGTCTGTTTCAACTTCGCCGCGAGTTCGTCTGCCTTACTCATTTCGATTCCCTGTCGTGGTGTAAGAGTAATCGTAGCTCCTTCACTGCTATCCGCGCTTTGCCCTGCGTCATGTCAGCGACACAAGCGTGACAAATCATTTCTATTCACACTCAATTGCCCAAGACCGCCAACTCCTCCCGCAAAAACTCCACCAAATCCCGCTGTAACCCGGTCAACGCGCCCCCGCGGCTGATCAACGCCAGCTCCGTCGGTGGCAACTCCGGCAGATCGGTGCACACGCTGTGCTCCGGCAACACCGCCGAAGCCGGCAGCACGGACACCCCCAGCCCCGAAGCGACTGCCGCCTGGATACCGGTCAAGCTATGGCTGCCAAACGCCACGCGCCAGGGGCGCTGTGCCACGTCCAGCAAGCGGATTGCCCGCTGCCGATAAATGCACCCTTGCGGAAACAACGCCAATGGCAACACGCCGTTGGCCGAGTCCACCCCCGCGCCTTTGACCCACACCAGCACTTCCGGCCACGCCGCCCAGCACGGTCCGCTGTCCGGTTCGCGTTTGACCAAGGCGATGTCGATCTCACCCGATGCGAGTTTCTGCTTCAGATCCGTGCTCATGCCGCTCACGGTTTCCAGCCGGGCGTGCGGGCGGGCGCGATTGAAACCGGCAAGGATCAGCGCCATACGCCGCGCATCAAAGTCCTCCGGTACGCCGATGCGCAGGATCTCCAGATCCAGGTCGCTGGCCAAGGCTTCAACGGCTTCAGAGGACAGGGCCAACAAGCGTCGGGCATAGTGAATCAACAGTTCGCCATGCTCGGTGACGGTGACGTTCTGACCAGTTCGGTCACGCAGGAGCAGGGGGTGACCGACCAATATTTCCAGCTTGCGAACCTGTTGGCTCACCGTGGATTGGGTTCGGTGCACGCGTTCGGCAGCGCGGGTGAAGCTGCCTTCATCGACCACGCAGACGAAGGTCTTGAGCAATTCAAGATCAAGCATGGCGATCTCCTTGATATTTGATTTTCTACTGACTAATCGACATTAATTTAATTTCACACTATCACTAGCGGCTCGTAATCTGAAGATCACCCTTCAGAGGATACAAACATGACACTCGAAAATACCCCGCGTCCCGAATGGCTAACCTTCGATTGTTACGGCACGTTGATCCAGTGGGATGAAGGCCTCAAGGCCGTGGTCGCCGACATCCTGCACGACAAGGGCGACCACAGCGTTGAAGCCGATCGCCTCATCGAGGTCTACGACCGGCATGAACATCGGCTGGAGCAGACTCCAACGCATCGCTCGTTTCGCCAACTGAGCACACTCGGGTTGCAGCTCGCCCTGGAGGAGTTGGGGCTGACGAGTCGGCCCGAAGACAGTCAGCGGTTGGCTGGCGCGATTCCGCGGATGCCGCCGTTCCCTGAGGTGATCGAGACCCTCGCGAAACTCAAGGCAATGGGTTTCAAACTGTGCATCGTCTCCAACACCGACGACGACATCATCGCCGGCAACGTCGCGCAACTCGGGGGGCATATCGATAGAGTCATCACTGCGCAACAGGCCGGGGCGTACAAGCCGAATCCGCGCCTGTTTGACTACGCTCATGAGCAGCTCGGTGTCAGTCGAGATCAAGTAGTGCACATCTGCGCCAGCCCGACACTGGATCACACCGCCGCCCGAGACATGCACTTTCGTTGTGTATGGATTGACCGTGGCACCGGTCGGCAATTGCTGCCGGATTACCGACCCGATGAGATATTGAGCACGCTGGATCAGGTCGTGCCTTTATTCACATCCCTCGGCTGGTAACAAAACACGGAGACCTCGTCATGGCACACACCCTTGCAGGCGGTTCGCGTTCCGCGCGTTATGCCGATCTCAACCTCGATTCACATGCCGTCATCACCGCCCGCACCGAGTTGGCTGCGTGTTTTCAACTGGCCGCGCTGCATGGCCTGGAGGAGGGCATCTGTAACCATTTTTCGGCGATGGTGCCGGGCCGGGATGATCTGTTTTTTGTGAATCCCTACGGGTACGCATTCGCCGAGGTGACGGCGCAGAATCTGCTGGTGTGCGACTTCCACGGCAATGTCGTGGACGGCGAAGGACAGCCCGAGGCGACCGCGTTTTACATCCATGCCCGACTGCACAAACAGCTGCCGAGGGTGAAAGTGGCGTTCCACACTCACATGCCTCACGCCACGGCGTTGTGCTTGCTGCAAGGTCCGCCGCTGCTGTGGTTGGGCCAGACGGCGCTGAAATTTTACGGCCGCACGGCGGTGGACGAAAACTACAACGGCCTGGCCCTCGATGAATCCGAAGGCGACCGGATCGCCGGTGTCATGGGCAACGCCGACATCTTGTTCCTCAAGAACCACGGGGTGATTGTCGCGGGGCCGACCATCGCCGAAGCCTGGGATGATTTGTACTACCTGGAGCGTGCCGCGCAAGTGCAACTGATAGCCATGGCGACCCAGCGCGAACTCAAACCGGTACCCCACGACATTGCCCGGCGGGCCTACGAGCAAATGCGCCTGGGCGATGCCGAAAGTGCTCGGGCGCATTTGCACAGTGCGATGCGGCGGCTGGCCAAAGGACAATTGCCCCACACTAGCGGGTAGACTAAGCTCACAAAAATTAAGGGCTTTGGGCCTTTGCCCATGCCTTGCCCTTACAGGACGAGCTTTTGCCTATCCTCACTCAAGACCCGCAGCAAACTCCTGGCGGCGCTTTGAAACGGTTATCTCTGCTCAAGGCAGCGGTGCTGTTTATCGCGACGGTGTGCCTGTGTCTCTGTGGTCTGCTTTATCTGCAACTGGAGCAATCGCGGCGCCACGCGCTGGACGTGGCGCAAGTCGCGTCTTCGAACCTGGCTCGCGCCATGGCACAGCAGGCCGAAGACACCTTTATGAAAGCCGACCTGGTGTTGACCAGTCTGGTGGACTGGATTCAGGTCGATGGCTACGGCGCGGCACAAAAGCCACGGTTGCAGAAAACCTTTGCCCGGCGGGCGCAGGCGCTCGACCAATTGCACGGGATATTTCTGTTCGACAAGCAAGGGCAGTGGGTCGTGACGTCGTTCGATGATTTGACCCGCGGTCCGGGCGTGTCGGATCGAGAGTACTTCACGTTCCACCAGCAGAACGCATCCACCCTCGCGCACATCGGGCCGGCGGTTCGCAGTCGGGAAAATGGAGAGTGGATCATTCCGCTCTCCAAACGGGTGAACGACAAGAACGGCAACTTCCAGGGCGTGGTGTTGGCCGGAATCAAAATGGCCTATTTCGATCAGTTCTTCAAAAGCTTCAGCATCGATGACAACGGCTCGATGTTTTTGGCGCTGACCGACGGCACGTTGCTGGCACGAAGGCCATTTGTGGAATCACAGATCGGCACATCCCTGGCCAAGGGCGAAATCTTTCATAAACTCTTGCCCAACGCGCCCGCCGGCAACGCGATGATCAGCTCGGTGATCGATGGCGTTGTACGTTTGTATGGCTACCGTCAACTCGACGCCTATCCGCTGGTGGTCTCGGCGGCATCGTCCAGGGATTCGATTCTCAAGGATTGGTACGACACCGCATTTCAATCCTGCGTCATCGTTGCCCTGGTGGTGCTGGGTGTCGGTCTATTCGGTTGGGTGTTCGTTCGCCAGGTGCGCGTCGGCGTGCGGGTCGAGGCCGATTTGCGCAAGGCCAAGGAAGCACTGAAGCTGATCGCGACTCATGACAGCCTGACGGGCCTGGCCAATCGCCGACTGTTCGAGCAGGCGCTGGACATCGAGTTTGGCCGAGGCGCCCGGCAGTCGAGTTCGCTGAGCCTGATCATGCTCGATATCGATTACTTCAAACGCTACAACGATGCTTACGGCCACGTCGCAGGGGACCACTGCCTGGCGGAAGTGGCGCGTGCGGTCAAGGGTTGCTGCCACCGCAAAGCAGACCTGGCGGTGCGTTATGGCGGCGAGGAGTTTGCGGTGCTGCTGCCTGACACCGACATTCACGGTGCGTTGGTGATTGCCGAACAGATCCGCCGCAGCGTCATGGACAAGAACATCACCCACAACGGTTCACCCACGGGATATGTGACGGTCAGTCTTGGCTGTTACGCGTTCGTGCCGACCGGGCGTGACAGCATCGAACTGTTCATCGAACGAGCGGATGCGGCGCTTTATCAGGCCAAGCATTCGGGTCGAAACCGTGCATCCGTGTTGTCGCTTGAGGGCGGTGTGGAGGCGTTGATGCGCTCCGATCGTTAAGCATTGGTTGCAGTTGTTTCAGCTGTGCAACAGTCGCTCGTCCGTCGGTCTCCCTGTCAGATCCAATTGTTTTGATCGTCTAGAGTGTCCGTAGCTCTGCCGAGCCCGGCAGACCTCCCCATTGCACGGACGATCGCCGAAATGTTGATACCTCAAGCATTGACAGCCGTTGCTCTAACCCTGGCAGCCTGTGCTGTCTTTCCGCTGGCCAGCCAGGCTCAATCGAAAATCACGCAGCAAGAAGCTCACGCCATCGGCGTGGATGCCTACCTGTATTTTTACCCGCTGTTGACCATGGATCTTACCCGCAAGCAGTTCACCAACATCGAACCCGGCAAAGAGTTTGGCAAGGGCCCGATGAACATGTTTGTGAGTGTGCCGCAGTACCCGCCCGCAGATTTCAAGGGAGTGGTGCGGTCGAACTTCGACACCCTGTACTCCATCGCCTGGCTCGACTTGACCCAGGAGCCGCTGGTGATTAGTGCACCGGACACCGCCGGGCGATTTTACTTGTTGCCGATGCTTGATATGTGGAGCGATGTCTTTGCCTCGCCAGGTTGGCGCACGACAGGTACAGAGGCCAGTCAGTTTCTGGTGACGCCGCCGGGATGGACCGGAACGGTGCCGCCCGGATTGAATCATTTACCCGCCCCCACACCTTTTGTCTGGGTCATTGGTCGCACCAAGACCGACGGAGTTGCGGACTACGCTGCGGTGCATAAGATTCAGGCGGGCTATACCGTGACGCCGTTGTCGCGGCTAGGCGAAAAGGTTGAACCGATCAAGGTGCACATCGACCCGGCGGTGGACATGAAGACGCCGCCAAAAATTCAGATCGATACGATGTCAGCGGCCGATTACTTCGTCTACGCCGCCGCGCTGCTCAAAGTGCATCCGCCCCACATCACCGACCAGCCGATACTGGCGCAAATGCAGCGCATTGGTATCGAGGCCGGCAAGCCGTTTGATTTCGATGCAATCGATCCCGATGTCCAGGCGGCACTTCAAACCGTGCCCCAGGAAGCTCAGGCGCTGATGAAGTGGAAGGTTGCAACCCTCGCGCGCGTGGTCAACGGTTGGTCGATGAATACCGACACCATGGGCGTCTATGGTAACTACTACCTTAAACGCGCCATCGTTGCGCAAGTCGGGCTCGGCGCCAACCTGCCCGAGGATGCGATTTATCCGTTAAACATCGGCGATGACAAAGGCAGGCCGCTCGACGGTTCTAACAAGTACGTGCTGCATTTCGACAAGGGAGAGGTGCCGCCCGTGAGTGCTTTCTGGTCGATCACCCTGTACGACTCTGAAGGGTTCCAGGTCGGCAACGAACTCAACCGTTTTGCGGTCAGCAGTTGGATGCCGTTCAAGACCAATGCGGATCAATCGTTGGATATTTACTTCCAGAACGAAAGTCCCGGAAAGGAACTTGAAGCCAATTGGCTGCCCGCGCCAAAAGGTCCGTTCAACTTGACGATGCGCTTGTACGGACCCAAGCCCGAGGCGCTTAACGGTAAGTGGGAGCCACCCCCCGTCAAGCGGCTATGAAGGTGTCGTATGAAAGCAGGCCGCGATGTTCATCACGGCCTGCTTTTATGCGTTCAGCTGCCTGTTCCACCTCCAGCCCCACCGGTACCACCGCCGGCAGCACCGGTGCCGCCGCCCGCGCCGGAACCTGAACCGCTGGCCCCACCGCTGGTGCCGGTACCGGAGCCACCACCCGAATCCGTACTGTTTCCGGAGGAGGGCGAACCGGGGGTGTTATCGGGCGGCATGGTCGAACCGCTGGTAGCGCCGGATTTCGTACCGGTCGCATCAGCACCATCGCCGGAGGCCGCAAAGGTGGCCGCCGAAGCGGCGCTCAGCAATCCGGCCAGAAAAATCGAAGTCATTTTGAGGTTCATCAGGGTACGTCTCCAAAGATGAGTCGTTACCTGATGTTGGTGTGAAGGGTGGGGCGGTTGGTGCCGGTTGGATGACGAGTGGTGGGGCCGATCGACGAGCGTGATCACCGTCTTCGCGAACTGGCTCGTACCCGCAGTCGTTTTGCAGGTATCAGAGAGGGCTGTATCCGTTCAGCTTCTTCTCAAGACTCTCCCGCACCTACGGCCATTTCTCATCAATGATGCTGGACCGTAGCGAGTGCGTGTTCGGCCATCCGGCATGATCCGTTCGTGGCGCACGGTGCCCTCCTGTTGCAGGTTGACGTGTGACGCGCGCCATCACAGGTTAGCGGCTGCCGATTGGCAATAGTCGTGGCGCGATGTTGGACCCTGGCTGCTATGGTCAATGGACGCAGGCAATCGATTGACAGGATCCCATGCATGGAATTGACCGCCACGACCGCCGCCGCACCAGCGCGCCATACACCGATCACACGGAACCTGGTCTGGTCTGTCGGGCTGGTATTTGTATTGGGGGTGCTGATTGCTCTGGTTGCGTTGTTCAACATTGCCGGCCGGCTCGATGCCCAGGACTTGGCCAAGACCACGTTCTACACCCAGCGCGCGCTGGAAAACCGCATCTCAGCCTCGAAAAACTACGTTGCCAGTTATGCAAACTGGACCACGGCCTACGATCATTTGAATGGCGAAGTTGACGCGCAGTGGGCTTACGTTGAGCAGAACATGGGCAAAACCCTGTTCACCCTGGATCATTACGACGGCGTTTTTGTGGTCGACCCTCAGCGAACCAAATACGCCGTGGTGCGCGGCCTTCAGGTCCAGGGCGACGCGGCGGCCTGGCTGTCGATAGCGATGGCAGCACTGATCGAGGAGGTGCAGGGCCAGGAAAGCCTGCTTGCCCCCATCAGCCGGTTCACGCTCTTCGAGGGGCAGCCCGCGCTATTGACGGCGGCGGCGATCGTGCCCAATGACGAAAGGCCGGCGGTCGATCCCCAAAGCACGTCGGTGCTGGTGTTCGTCGATCAATTGAGTTCGCAGAAGCTCAGCGCCTTGAGTGCCGACTATGGTTTGCATGACTTGAGTCTCGCACCTGACAACACCCTTGCTCCCGGTCAGCCTGCGGTCGGACTCACGGGCACTGGTTATAGTTTGGTCTCGCAGCTCGAGCAGCCAGGCCATCAGCTGCTTTGGTCACTGCTGCCGCCACTGGGCGGCGCGCTGTTGATTCTCGCGTTGTTGACGGCTTACTTCTTTCGTTACGTGTTGCGCACGTCCGGGCACGTGGATGCCAGTTACATCAAACTCGATTTGTCGAACCAGGCGCTGGAGGCCAGTGAAGAACGTTTTCGTGCAGTGGCCGAGGCCGCGTCTGACTGGATATGGGAAATCGATGACCAGCATCGCATCACGTATCTGTCGGGGCGTTTTGGCGCCGTCACCGGGTTTTCCGATCAGCAATGGCTGGGGCAGGGCATCGAGCAGTTGTTGTATTGCGACACTACGCCCTTGTCGCTGTGGCTGAACAAGCTCGACGAAGAGCACAGCGTCAGCCACCTGCGTTGCTCCTATCGCGAACAGTCGGGGCAGCAACGGATCAGTCGGGTATCGGCGCGACCGATCCTCAGTAAAGGCGCGGTGGTGGGTTACCGCGGCACGGCCAGTGACATCACCGATGAAGTCGCCGCCCATGCGCAGATCCAGCATCTGTCGTTGCACGACGCGCTGACTGGCCTGCCCAATCGCAACAAGCTGGCGCGCTACCTCGAAGACGCTTTGGTGCTGAAGGAGCATTCGGCGCCGCTGACGTTGTTGATGATCGACCTGGACAACTTCAAGCCGATCAATGATTCCCTCGGCCACCCGGCCGGCGATGCGGTGTTGCTGGAGGTGGCTACCCGTTTGCGTGAGTGCACGCGGGACATTGACCTGGTCGCCCGACTGGGCGGCGACGAGTTTGTGCTGGTACTCAATGGAATGGACATCCACACAGAAATCGACCGCATATGCGAACGTATCCTCCAAAGCCTGCACCAGCCGATCCACTATGACCATCACGCGCTGCACATCGGTGCGAGCATCGGTATCGCCTTGAGCCGGCGCCAGGGGCACATGCCGGAGGAGTTGATTCGATGTGCCGACATTGCGCTGTATCAGGCCAAATCCGACGGCAAGAAAACCTGGTGCTACTTTGCGCCGCACATGAACGACCAGATCCAGCATCGCCGCAAACTCGAAAACGACCTGCGTCAGGCGATCAAGAACAATGAGTTCGTGATGCACTATCAGCCTCGTTATCACGTCGATGGCAAGCAGATCGTCTCGGTCGAAGCGTTGCTGCGCTGGCAGCATCCTGTGCAGGGGTTGCTGGGGCCCGACTCGTTTATTCCATTGGCCGAACAGACCGATCTGATCGTGCCCTTGGGGCGCTGGGTTTTACGTGAGGCGTGCGAGACGGCACTGACCTGGCCGGGTGAGCTGATGGTATCGGTCAACCTGTCGCCCGTGCAGTTTGTTCGCAGTGACGTGGTGGAGGATGTCAGGGAGGCGTTGATCCAGAGTCGTTTGCCGGCCAGTCGACTGGAGCTGGAGATCACCGAAAACGTGATGCTCAACGATGTCGATGGCGCGCTCGCGACCATGAACTCGCTGAAGGAACTGGGCGTGCGGCTGAACATGGACGACTTCGGCACCGGTTATTCGTCGCTGGGTTATCTGCGCACATATCCGTTCGACGGGATCAAGATCGACAAGCGCTTCATCTCGTCCATGAGCGGCACCGGTAACGACCGTGCGGTGGTGCAGGCGATCATCAACCTGGGCAAGGCCATGGGGCTGACGGTGACCGCAGAGGGCGTCGAGACCCTGGAACAACTGGACTTCCTTATCTCGGACGAGTGCCATGAGGTGCAGGGTTTCTACCTCAGCCGGCCGATGGAAAACCAGGCGCTGCTGCCATTGCTCAAGGCATCGCGTGATGAGCATCCTTTGTGAGGGGGACCTTTAGTCGCCTGCTTCAGTTGTCGTCGCAACTGCCATGGCGCACTCCGGTCACAACTGGATATCGTCCATCCGTTGCGAGCCCCGGCCTATGAAAAACCTGAAAATCGCCACTTTCAACGTCAACGGCATGCGTGCCCGGCTGCCGAATTTGCTGGCCTGGCTAGAGCGAGAAAAACCGGACATTGCCTGTTTGCAGGAGCTCAAGTCGGTCGACAGCGCATTCCCGGCCGCCGAGCTTGAGGCCATTGGCTACGGCGCTATCTGGCAAGGACAGTCGTCGTGGAACGGGGTGGCGATTCTGGCCCGTGATGCGCAGCCTTTGGAGAGTCGGCGCGGTCTGCCGGGAGATGACACCGACACGCACAGTCGCTACCTGGAAGCTGCGGTGCACGGGATTCTGGTGGGCTGCCTGTATTTGCCCAACGGCAATCCGCAACCCGGGCCGAAGTTCGACTACAAACTGGCGTGGTTCGAACGGCTGATCGCCTATGCCAAGGACCTGCAAAGCAGCGAGCATCCGGTGGTGCTGGCCGGCGACTACAACGTGGTGCCCACCGACCTGGACATCTACAACCCGCGCTCGTGGCTCAAGGACGCGTTGCTGCAACCGGAAAGTCGCGAGTGTTACCAGCGTTTGCTGGATCAGGGCTGGACCGATTCCCTGCGTCATCTGTACCCGGAGGATCGGCTCTACACCTTCTGGGATTATTTCCGCCAGCACTGGCAGAAGAACTCGGGGTTGCGCATCGATCACTTGCTACTTAACCCGGCGCTGAGCCCCTATCTGCACGAGGCCGGGGTCGATGCCTGGGTGCGCAACGAACCGCACGCCAGCGACCATGCGCCGACGTGGATTCGCTTGAGTTCGCGCAAACAGCGTTGATGTTCAGAGGGTGGGCGATTGGCTAAATCAATTGTCAGTCGAACCGCTTTTTCCCTTATACATGGCGCCCATCGGCGGAGAGATCCGCGGCCCCTGCATAAGGACCGAGCAATGAGCGAACCACGCCTGACGAACCGTGCGGCATACCTGCAGCGCCTGGGTTTCGACGCGCCCCCGGCGCCGACCCTGGACACCTTGCGCCAACTCCAGTTGCGTCACACCGGGGCCTTCCCGTTTGAAAACCTCACCACGCTGTCCGGCGAGCCGGTACGCATCGACCTGCCATCCATCGAGCGGAAAATCCTGCATGAGGGGCGCGGCGGTTACTGCTACGAGCTCAACTACGCGTTTCTAGCCTTGCTTCAGGAGTTGGGTTTTGACGCATGCGGCATTACCGGCCGAGTCGTCATGGGTCAGCCCGAAGGCGCCTGGACTGCCCGCACGCACCGCTTGAGCCTGGTCACGCTGGACGGCGTGCGCTACATCACCGACGTCGGCTTCGGCGGCATGGTGCCGACCGCACCGCTCCTGCTCGACAACGATGAGGCACAACTCACGCCCCACGATCCATATCGCATCGAGCGCCATGCAGACGGCTACACCCTTCGCGCCAACGTCGGCGGCGAGTGGCGGCCGATGTACATTTTCGATCTGCAACGCCAGGAAGACATCGACTACGTCCTCGGCAACTGGTACGTCTCGACCCATCCGGAATCGTCGTTTACCAAGCAACTGTTGGTCGCGCGCACCGGGGATGGCTGGAGGCGCACGTTGAACAACGGCAGTTTTGCGATTCATCGGGTGGGCGCCGAGAGCGAACGGCGGCAGGTTGCAGATGTGGAGGAGTTGATCGGGTTACTGGAGGGGGAGTTCGGGATTCGCGTGCCGGAGCATGCGGGGCTGCGGCAGGTGCTTGGGCGGTTGATTCAGGTGACATAGCCATCGTCCCGAGGGCAGATTCAAAACATCTGCCCTTTTTCTTTGCGTGGGGCAGGCTCCGTACCCCCCTTGGGTATTGAAACGGCACACCCTCAAGGCTCAATCACACGATGGATCTCGCTCAAGACCTCTGAGAGTTTTTTCTCCAGGCTCTTCAGTTCAGATGCAGTAACGCCTTCTCTGAAATGCCCGCCATTCGCCACCGTGGCGTACTGATCGTGCGCGGTGGTTTTTTCCTTGGTGTTGAGCAGCGCCTGGCGCAGCGTGTTGTTGATCACTGTTTGGTAGCCATACCCCTCGCTCTCCGCCATGGCGCGTGCTGCTTCGATGACGACATCATCGAGCATGATGGTAATTCGGGTTTTGCCTTTGCTGGAGGCAACTGCTCCACGCTTGGCGTTGCTGAAGTCGTATTCGTCTTTCATCGTTCAATTCTCCAAATAACGACGGCGCTCGTTTTTGCTGGCGAGGCGCGCGGAAATGATTCGTACGAAATTCGGATCGCGATAGGTGTACGCAACGACCAGCAAGCGAGCTTTGGCATCCATGCCCATGACGATCCACCGTTGTTCATCGTGATGGTTGTCCCGAATCGTCAGTG
>NZ_JASCOM010000269.1:0-7611 GCF_029959925.1 Pseudomonas sp. PS02303 | reverse complement strand
AAGGCGGAGGGTCAGTGGACATCATTGTTAATGACACATCGCCTTCGCGGGCAAGCCTCGCTCCTACTGGGTTTACATCTTGGCTGACGGGTGTTGGGCAAGCACCCCAACTCTAATCACGCGTCCTCGGGCTGAATAATGAGGGGATCTGATTAGGGGATCACCAAACGTCATCCCCCGAAAAGATCAGAACGTCCCGGGGTAACTGCCGCCGTCCAGCAGCAGGTTTTGCCCGGTGAGGAAACCGGCATTGGCGCTGCAGATGAACGCGCAGTAGGCGCCGAACTCATCGGGTTGCCCGAAGCGCTGGGCCGGCACGTGCTTGCGCCGCTGTTCGCTGATGCTTTCGACGCTGGTGCCATTGGCCTCGGCGGCGGCGCTCAGGGTCTTGTGCAAACGCTCGGTCTCGAACGGTCCCGGCAGCAAATTGTTGATCGTCACGTTGTGCCCGGCCAGCCGTGACTGGCGTGCAAGCCCGGCGATAAAACCGGTCAGGCCGCTGCGTGCGCCGTTGGACAGTCCCAACACATCGATTGGCGCCTTCACCGCGCCGGAGGTGATGTTGACAATACGCCCGAAACCGCGCTCGGCCATGCCATCGACGCAGACCTTGATCAGCTCGATGGGCGTGAGCATGTTGGCATCCAGCGCCTTCAGCCAGTCGTCGCGCTGCCAGTCACGGAAGTCACCCGGAGGCGGTCCGCCGGCGTTGTTGATCAGGATGTCCACCTGCGGACATGCCGCCAAAACCTGGTCGCGCACTGCGGGCGTGCTGATGTCCCCGGCCACCGTGCGCACGTCGATGCCCGGCGCCAGGCTGCGCAATTCTGTAGCGGCAGCCTGCAAGGTTTCGTCACCCCGGGCGTTGATCACCAGGTTGACGCCCTCCTTCGCCAAGGCCCGCGCACAGGCCAGACCCAGGCCCTTGCTGGCGGCGCAGACGATGGCCCAGCGACCTGAAATACCCAAATCCATGACGATGCTCCTGACGGTTGGAAAACCTCACGTTACCACCAGGACCCGCCTCGCCGGGGGATGACAAAGGGTGATCGGCGGATCAGACCTTTTCATTATCGGCCGCCTCCCACGCTTATTACTGTCTGCGGACCAATAAGAACCGGAGAAACCCATGAACCCGTTCCAGTTTTATTTCCCCACCACTTTGAAAAGCGGCAACGGCCTGGTGCGTCAGGCCGGTGCATTGCTCAAGCCCCATGTTCGGAAAAAACTGCTGGTGGTCACTGACGCAGGGCTGATGGCGTCGGGCGTGATGGAAGGTTTTTTCGCCTCCCTGGCCGAGAGTGACATCGGCTATGAAGTGTTTTCCGGCGTCGAACCGAACCCCACCACCGACGTGCTGGAACGAGCCGTGGCCTTCCTGAAAAACCACGACTGTGACTCGGTGATCGGCGTCGGTGGCGGCAGCAGCATCGACACCGCCAAGGGCGTGGCGGCCATGGCCACCAACCCCGGCAACATCCTCGACTACGAGGGCTACGACAAACTGCTGCACCCACCCCTGCCGATCTTCGCGATCCCGACCACCTCCGGCACTGGCAGCGAATGCACCGCCTCCACCGTGTTCACCAACACCAAGACCCTGTTCAAAACCGTGATCATCAGCCCGGCACTGTTTCCGAAACTGGCGATTCTCGACGCCGAGCTGACGCTCAAACTTCCACCGTCGATCACCGCTGCGACGGGCATGGACGCCTTGACCCACGCCATCGAATCCTACGTGTCGAAGCAGGCCAACCCGGTCAGCCAGGCCCTGGCGCTGCAAGCGATCAAGATGATCTGCACGCACCTGCCCAAGGCATTTTTCAGCGGCTCCGACCTGCACGCCCGGGAACAGATGCTGCTTGGGTCGTTCCTCGCGGGCGTGGCCTTTGCCCAATCGAAACTGGGCAACGTGCATGCGATCTCCCATACCTTCGGCGGCGTCTTCAACATTCCCCACGGCATCGCCAACGCCACGCTGCTGCCCTACGTCATCGAATACAACCTGGCGGCCTGCCCGGAGCTGTTTCGCGAGATTGCCATCGCCATGGGCGAAGACATCGACGGCCTGAGCCTGGCCCGCGCCGGGCACAAAGTGGTGGACCACGTGGTGGCGCTGAACAAGGCCATCGGCATTCCCGACAACATCAAGGACCTGGGCGTGGACCTGGATTACATGCCGCAAATGGTCAGTGACTCGATGCGCAGCGGCAACGTGCTGGTCAACCCACGCCTGACCACCGCCGCCGACATTGAGCGAATCATCAGCAACGCCTGGCACGGCATTCATTCCTGAAGAGAACACGCCCATGTTTTACGAAATGCGCACCTACACGATTCAAATCGGAAAAATGCAGACCTACCTCAAGCACTTCGAGGAGGTCGGGCTACCGGTGATCTCCCGCTACACCACGCTGGTGGGTTGGTGGTACACCGAAATCGGCGAGCTGAATCAGGTGATCCACATCTGGGCCTACGAGAGCCTTGATGACCGGATCAAGAAACGGGCCGCGCTGTATCAGGACCCTGACTGGCTTGAGGGTTTCGTGCCGAAAGCGTTCCCGATGCTGGAAAAGATGGAATCGAAACTGCTGATCGCCGCCGATTTCTCCCCGATCAAATAAACCCCTGTGGGAGCGAACCTGCTCACGATAGCGGTATGTCAGACGCATCAAGGTTAACTGGCACTCCCCATCGCGAGCAGGCTCGCTCCCACACGGGGATTTGTACTGGCCTGCCGAATCGGCTCAAACCAAGGACAACCTCATGTGCGACCACAATCCCAACAATACCGCCGCCGACCGATCTCCCGACATCAAGGCCTTGCTCGAAGGCCTGCCCACTAACTGGGGCAAATGGGGGCCGGACGATGAAGTCGGTGCCCTGAATTACCTGCAAAGCGCCGAGATCCTCCGGGGCATCGCCTCGGTGCGCCAAGGCAAGACCTTCACCCTGCAAGTGCAGATCGGCCATCCCAAGGGCGAGCCGTTGTGGCCCGGCCGACGCCCGTCGATGCGTGTCAACGTACTGGACAAGGGCCACTTCCTGGCGGGCAAGACCCACTTTGACGGTCACGTGGAATACGCCGACGATGTGATCTTCATGCACCTGCAAGGCTCGACCCAATACGATGCGCTCGGCCACGTCTGGCACGACAACAAACTGTGGAACGGCTACGACGCCATGAGCACCATCGGCAGCATGGACAAGGCCAGCATCCTGCCGATTGCCGAACGCGGAATTGTCGGCCGCGCGGTGCTGATCGACATGGCGCGCCATCGCGGCAAAGCGGTGCTGGACAAGGGGGAGACCTTCAACCACCTGGATCTGCAGGCCGCAGCAAAAGCCCAGGGCATCGAGATCGAGAAACGCGACATCCTGATCATCCGCACGGGTTGGATCGGCTCGTTCTATGAGCGCGAACCGGAAGAGTTCTACAAGGACTTCGCCGAGCCGGGCCTGACCTTCAGCCGCGAACTGGTGGAGTGGTTTCACCAGATGGAAATTCCCAACCTGGTGACCGACACCATGGCCAACGAAGTGGCGGTCGACCCCACCTCGGGCGTGCTGATCCCGCTGCACAATGCCTTGATGCGCAACCTCGGCGTGACCTTCACCGAAGTGGCGCTGCTCGACGACCTGGCCACAGATTGCGCCGAAGACGGCCAGTGGCAGTTCCTCTACACCGCCGCGCCGTTGAAGATTGTCGGCGGGACCGGTGCGCCAGTGAATCCGATTGTGATCAAGTAGTCAGGTCCTGCTTCAGCTCGTTGATCAGCAGGGTCGCTGCCGGAGACAGGTCGGCGCCGACCCGGCTGATCACACCATAAGGCTCGATCAGCGCGCGCATGGACACCGGCAATTTCACCAGCAAATCGTGTTGCTCGCAGAATTGCGCGACTTCCACCGGGATCACCGCCAGCAAGGTCGGGTCCTGCTGCACCAACAGAATGGTGGCGAAGGTCGATGAGGTTTCCAGCGGATAACGCGGAATCTCCAGCCCCGCCTCATTTAACTCACGCTCCAGGGCCTGGCGCATCGGCATGTCCTTGGGGTAGACCACCCAGCGGTAATCGCTCAGTTGCGACAACTGCAACGACTCGGCACGGGCCAACGGATGGTCTTTGCTGGCGACCACCGCCAAGGGCTCTTCGCTGAGTTCGATGCAGTCATAAGCGTCCGAGCGCTGGCCAACGCTGGTGCGACAGATCGCCAGGTCCAGCCGCCCTTGATCCAGCAAACCGAGCAAGGTGGCGCTGGTGTTTTCCACCAGTTCCACGGACAACTCCGGCTGCTTGAGCCTTAATTCGCTCAGGGCCCGGGTCAGCAACGGCACCGCGCCCATGATCACGCCTACCGACAACCGCCCGCCCTGGCCCTGCATGATGCTGAGCATTTCCTCGCGCAAATGTTCGACGTCGCTGTAGATCAGCCGTGCATACCGAATCATGCAACGGCCCATTTCATTAGCAACCAGGCCCTTGGGCTGACGTTCGAACAGCGGCATCCCAAGCAACGACTCGACTTCGTGCAAGGCCTTGGTGGCGCCGGACTGGGAAATCGAAATGTGCTCGGCGGCCTTGTGCAACGAGCCACGATCGTCCAGCGCGATCAGCAACCGCAGTTGTTTGAGTCGAAGCCGCGAAGCGATGCTGCCAAGTGAAGGGACCATGTCGGTGTGTGCTCGTTTCAATGGACAAATCCGTCAGGCCCACGCCGCCATTTGCCGGCGTGGGCAAAGTGGTTAGCACAGGGGCGCCCTGCTCCACTGGCCATCGACCAGTCGATTGAGGCTCAGCGGGTTAGCGTTTTGCAGCGCCTGGGGCAGGTACTCATCAGGATAGTTCTGGTAACAGACCGGCCGCAGGAAGCGATCAATGGCCAAGGTGCCGACTGAGGTGCCGCGGGCATCCGAAGTGGCTGGATAGGGTCCGCCATGCACCATCGCATCACTGACTTCGACGCCGGTCGGGTAGCCGTTGAGCAGCAAGCGTCCGACCTTGTCTTCGAGTAGCGGCAACAGGTCGCCGAAGCGATCCAGGTCCGCCGGGTCGGCAATCAGCGTGGCGGTCAGTTGACCGTGCAAACTGCCGAGCACGGCGCGCAGTTGGTGCCGGTCTGCGACCTCCACCACCACCGTGGCCGGGCCGAAGATCTCTTCCTGCAACAACGGATCGCCGTCGAGCAACAACTGTACGTCGGCCTTGAACAACTGCGGTTGCGCCTTGGATTTGCCCTGCGGCTGACCGGCGAGGTGATCGACCCGTTCGTGGGCCACGATGTGTTGAAGACCTGCGCGATAGCTGTTCAGGGCGCCAGCGTTGAGCATGGTCTGGGCCGGTTGGCTGCCCATGTTTTGCGCGAATACGTCCAGGAACTCGCTGAACTGCGGCGAGTGCAGGCCGATGATCAGTCCGGGGCTGGTGCAGAACTGGCCGCAGCCGAGGTTGATCGACGCGGTCAGTTCCTCGGCGACTTGGCTGCCACGGGTGTTCAGCGCCTCAGGCAGCAGGATCACCGGGTTGATACTCGACATCTCGGCGAACACCGGGATCGGTTGCGGGCGCGCGGCGGCCAGGTCGGACAAGGCTCGACCGCCCTTCAATGAACCGGTGAAACCGACGGCCTTGATGCCATCGGCCTTGACCAACCCCTGGCCGACACCCGCGCCGTAAATCATGTTGAACACGCCCGAAGGCATGCCGGTGCGCTGTGCCGCGCGCACGATGGCGCTGGCCACGCGGTCCGCGGTCGCCATGTGCCCGCTGTGGGCCTTGAACACCACCGGGCAACCGGCGGCCAGCGCAGAAGCGGTATCGCCACCGGCGGTGGAAAACGCCAGTGGGAAATTGCTCGCTCCAAACACGGCGACCGGGCCGACGCCGATGCGGTACTGACGGATGTCCTGGCGCGGCAACGGTGTGCGTTCGGGCTGAGCCTGATCGATCCGCGCACCGAGAAAATCACCCCGGAGCAACACCTGCGCAAACAAGCGTAACTGGCCCGTGGTGCGATTGCGCTCACCGCGAATCCGCCCTTCGGGCAAGGCGGTTTCCTGGCACACCAAGGCGATAAAATCGTCACCCAGCGCATCGATTTCATCAGCTATTGCGCCAAGAAACTCCGCACGTCGTAACGGCAACAGCTGACGAAACGGGGCAAAAGCTCGCGAGGCGGCCGTCACTGCCAGCGCGACTTCCTGATCATTGGCCTGATGAAAAACATAGGGCAGTGCTTGCCCGGTGCTGGCGTCGAAACTCTGCAACGTTTCGCCGCCAAGAGCGCTGCGCTGCCCGTCGATAAACTGCTGGCCCAAAATAGCGGACATCAAAAACTCCCTCGCCGGCGTTCGGCAGGCGATCATTCGAATTGAAGGGGTACGCCTATGGCGCACGCTTCACTCTATTGGCCGGGCTGATGGGCAACAAATGACAACAACGGGCCAGGGGATGAGTATTCGTCATCCCCCGCCCGTCATCGGTGGCACCAGGTGTCAGTGAATCGCGACCGGATTGATGTTGACCTGGGTCGAGCCCTTGTACAGCGGCTGTCCGAGGACGAACATGAACTCCCAGGCCTTGTCCTTCACCAGCGCGCGGCTGTCGATCAATTCAAGGTTGTAGATGCCGTTCTTCGCCAGCATGAACTGGTTGACCGGGAACTCCTGGCCGTCTTTCGCCGGGTAGATCTCCGAGGCCCAGGTGTCGCCGCCGAACGCGACGATCTGCTTGTCCGCCAACCATTTGGCCGCCGCCATGCCGATGCCCGGCTCCACGGCGAGGAATTTCTCGTTGTCCTTGCCCAGCAGTTCCAGCCAACCGGTGTTGAACAGCACCACGTCGCCCTTCTGAATGCTGATGCCTTGCAGGTCCAGTGCCTTCTGGATGTCGGCAACGCTGAACTCGGTTTTCTCCGGCACGATGGCGCTGCCGTACACGGCGGTCATGTCCAGCACCACGCCACGGGTGACGATGGGCGGGACTTTTTCGATGCCGAGTTTTTTCACGCCTTCGACGGTGACGAAGTCCGCCGCACGGTTGCCGTTGTAGTAGACATTGTCGATGCCGATATGGCCGATGCCGTTGAGTTGGGTGCCGACACCGGTCCAGCCGACCACCAGTTCATCGTTAAAGGTGAACTTGTTAGGCCCCATGGTGGTGCCACCCGCCTCGCCCGGCTGGATGTTGGTCAGGTGAAAACTGCGGTGACGGAAGGCTGGCAGAGTCTTGTCGATGGGCACGGCCAGCGGATAGGTTTTGCCGCTCTTGATCAATTTGGAGGCGTTGATCACCGACTCGGCGTTTAACAGATTCAGCGCGCCGATTTCATCGTTGGCGCCGTATTTCGAGGGGTACCATTTTTCGGCATCCGCCGCGTGAGCGGCATGGAGGGTGAACAACAGGGCAAACGGCAGTACCAATCGGGTCAGCATGAGCGGGTCCTTGTGAGGTTGCAGTGGACCCAAGGTACGCAGCCCGTCTGTGGGGAAACAGACAGGGATGGGCAATACAATTGTTCTGGATTATCACGAGTGACATCAGTGGGGGTGAGCCTGCTCGCGACAGCGGCGGGTCAGCCAGCATCGACGTCGGCTGACAGACCGCTGTCGCG
>NZ_JASCOM010000268.1:0-7708 GCF_029959925.1 Pseudomonas sp. PS02303 | reverse complement strand
AAGGCGTTGTATCAGTCAGCGCTTGTTTTGAATGTCACGACGCCTTCGCGGGCAAGCCTCGCTCCTACAAGGAGATGTGTGATCCGGCGCTCTACAACCCACACTCAACCCGATCCAGCCGCTCGCGCAAAAACTCGATCAACGCCTGCACCGGCCGCGAACTCTGGCGATGCTGCGGATACACCGCCGACAACGTCAGCGGCGGCGGACGAAACTCATCCAGCACCGGCACCAGCCGACCCTCTTTCAGCGCCGAACCGACAATGAACGTCGGCAAATACGTAATCCCCATCCCGGCCACCGCCGCATCCTTGAGCAACTCCCCGTTATTGACCCGCATCCGACCCGTCACGTTGACGCTCAGCGGCTTGCCCTGCCCTTCGAAACGCCATTGCACCTGACGCCCGTGGCCGTAAGGCAGGCAGTCATGGTTGTGCAAATCTTCGGGTTTGAGCGGCGTGCCGCGCTCAGCCAGATAGGCCGGGCTGGCGCAGTACACGCGCTGGATGGAGGCGATGCGGCGGGCGATCAGGGTCGAGTCCTCCAGGATGCCGATGCGCAACGCCAGGTCGTAACCCTCGCTGAGCAAGTCCACCGGCCGATCGCTCAAGTCCACTTCCACCGTGACATCGCGATAGCGCTGCAAAAACAACGGCAGCAAGCAACCCAGATGCGCCAGCGCAAACGACAACGGCGCACTCACGCGGATGGTGCCGCGAGGCTCGGTGGTCTGGCCGGCGATGCCCTGCTCCACTTGCTCGACTTCACCGAGCAAACGTAACGCGGACTCGTAATAACTCTGGCCCAGCGGCGTGACGTCCAGCCGCCGCGTGGAGCGATTGAGCAGGCGCACGCCCAGACGCTCTTCGAGCTGCATCAAGCGCCGGCTGACAAACTGCTTGGACAGGCCCAATTGATCGGCTGCCGAGGTGAAGCTGCCGGAGTCCATGACCTGGCAAAAAATACGCATATCTTCGAACGGGTTCATTGTCACCCCTTGGTTGACAGTCAAACACTTTATAGCTGCTTTTTCCCTTTTGGGCGACCTATTAATCTGTGTCCACGGTGTTGCTGAGGCCTGACCTACAGCGCCAGCAGCGACCTGACCTCAGGTAATCAAAAATTAATTAATTAAAAAGGATTTGCCCCATGAACATCGTCAAACACACCCTGACCGCTTCCCTTCTCGCCCTTTCCATCGGCAATGCATTCGCCGCCGGCAGCCCGGGTGTCGAACACAATACCCAGGCCTTCCTCGAAGCCCTCGCCGCCGGCGGTGGCAAGCCGCTTGAGCAGTTGAGCCCCAAAGATGCCCGTGCGGTGCTGACCGGTGCGCAAAACTCGGTGAAGGTTGATCTGTCGGGTGTGGACGTCAGCGATCGTGCGATCAAGGTCGACGGGCAAACCATCAACCTGAAAATCGTCCGGCCGGCGAAGGTCAAAGGTGAATTGCCGGTGTTCATGTTCTTCCACGGTGGCGGCTGGGTGTTGGGCGATTACCCGACTCACCAGCGTCTGATCCACGATCTGGTGGTCGGCTCCGGCGCTGTCGCGGTGTATGTCGATTACACGCCGTCGCCGGAAGCGCATTACCCGACTGCGATCAACCAGGCCTACGCCGCGACCCGTTGGGTGGCCGAGCATGGCAAGGACATCGGCGTCGATGGCAAGCGCTTGGCGGTAGCCGGCAACAGTGTCGGCGGCAACATGGCGGCGGTCGTGGCGTTGATGGCCAAGGAACAGAAAGCCCCGGCGCTGCGCTTCCAGTTGTTGATGTGGCCGGTGACCAACGCACAGTTCGACAGCGGCTCGTACCAGCAATTTGCCGAAGGCCACTTCCTGACCAAGGGCATGATGAACTGGTTCTGGGACAACTACACGACCGACCAGGCCGAGCGTGCGCAGATCCATGCCTCGCCGTTGCAAGCCAGCGCCGAACAGCTCAAAGGCCTGCCCGCCGCCCTGGTGCAAACCGCCGAGTTCGACGTGTTGCGTGACGAAGGCGAAGCCTATGCCCGCCACCTCGACGCAGCCGGTGTGCCGGTCACGGCGGTGCGATACAACGGCATGATCCACGACTTCGGCCTGCTCAACCCGCTGAGCCAGATTCCGGAGGTGAAAGCGGCGGTTCGTCAGGCAGCACTGGAACTCAAGACTCACTTGAACTGAGTCACCTCGCCTCGCCACACAACCAGGTGTGGCGAAGCTGCTTTTTGTAGGAGCCAGGCAAGCCTGGCTCCTACAAAAAACTACCGCCAACAACAACCAGTCTGCCGGAGTTCTCCCATGTCTTTTGTCCTCGCTCACCTGCTGTCCTGGAGTGCCCTGCTGCTGGTGATCGACACCGTGCTCTGGCACCTCGCGCCGTTCAAGCATCGCGTCACGCGGGTTGGCGTGCGGCTGGCGTTGTTTGTGCTGTTCAGCGCGCTGGTGATCAATGCCGGTGTGAGCCCGTTGCAGGCACCATTGTTCGCCGAGGATCATGTCGCGCAATTGGGCGCCACGGCGTTGGGGATTCTCTGGTGGCTGTACTCCGCGCGGGTGCTCACCGAAGTCATCGGCCTGGTGCTGATGCGCCGCATCGGTCACAGCGGTCGCTTGTTGCAGGACGTCATCGGCGCGCTGGTGTTCCTGATTGCAGTCGTCGCGGCGGCCGGTTACGTGCTGGAGCTGCCGGTGAAAGGCTTGCTGGCGACGTCCGGTGTCGTGGCCATCGTCGTCGGTCTGGCGTTGCAAAGCACCTTGAGCGACGTATTTTCCGGGATCGTACTCAACACCACCAAGCCGTATCAGGTGGATGACTGGATCATGATCGATGGCGTCGAAGGCAAAGTCCTCGACATCGACTGGCGCGCCACGCACCTGCTGACCAGCGCCGGCAGCACCGCTGTGGTGCCGAATTCGGTGGCGGCCAAGGCGAAAATCGTCAACCTCAGCCGGCCGACCAACATGCACGGCGTGTCGATCAGCATTCAAGTGCCCAACCACATCCGCCCGCGTCGGGTGCTGGATGCGCTGGAGCGCACGCTTCAAGGCAGCAGCAGCTTGCTGCTCAGCCCGGCGCCGAAAGCCGTGCTCAAAGAGGCTGGCGAAACCATGTCCGAGTACGTGGCCAGCGGCTTTATCGCCGAGCTCGGCAAGAAGAGCGAGGTGCGTAATCAGCTGTTCGACCTGGCGCACCGGCACCTCGAAGCGGCGGGAATTTCCCGGCAGATCGATGGTGTTATTGAACCGACAACCCGCGCACGGGCGTTGCTGGATGAAGTGAAAGTCTTCCGCTCCCTGAGCGAGGACGAGCGTGATCAATTGGCTCAGTCCATGGTCCCGCAGCAATACGCGGCGGGTCAGGTGGTGCTGGAATTGGGCGAAGTGCCGGACAGCCTGATGGTGATCGCCACAGGCGTGGTCAGCGCCACCGTCCCCGATGGCACCGGGCAAACCGAAGCCGGGCGCATGGGGCCGAGTGAGGTGATGGGTGAACAAAGCGTGCTCACCGATACACCGTCCCAGGCCACCTTCACCACCCTGACCTCGTGCATCATTTACCGGATCGACAAATCCCTGACCCGTGGTTGCATGGAACAACGGGTTGAAGTGGGTCGGGCGCTGAACAAGCTGCAAGCGGTGCGGCAGCAGAACAGCCGGTTGGCGCTGATGGCCAAACCGGCTCCGATCAAGAAAAACGGCTTTCTCAACTGGCTGCAAAAACGCCAACAGGCCTAGTTTTTGTGGCTGCCTGAATGTTGTGGTGGCGTGCTTTTGTGGCGAGGGAGCTTGCTCCCGCTTGAGCGCGCAGCGCTCACCCAAAAGGGGCTGCTTCGCAGCCCAGCGGAAGCAAGCTCCCTCGTCACAAAAAACCTCACCACCCAATGAGGTTGTCCCAGACATAAAAATGCCCGCACAGTCGCGGGCATTTTTATGGATCGCCGGGCTTACTTCGAAGTCAGCGCCACGTAGCTGTTCATCAAGTTGCGATAGTTCGGAATACGCGGCGACAGCAGGTTCGCCAGGCCTTCCATGTCGTTGCGCCAGTCACCCTGCAGCTCGCACGCCACCGAGAACCAGTTGACCAATTGTGCTCCGGCCGCCGACATGCGTGCCCAGGCCGCTTGCTGCACGGTTTCGTTGAAGGTGCCCGAGGCGTCGGTCACTACAAACACTTCAAAGCCTTCCGCCAGTGCCGACAACGTCGGGAAAGTCACGCATACGTCGGTCACCACACCCGCGATGATCAGTTGCTTGCGGCCAGTGGCTTTAACGGCTTTGACGAAATCTTCGTTGTCCCAGGCATTGATCTGGCCTGGACGCGGGATGTACGGCGCGTCCGGGAACAGTTCCTTGAGCTCCGGCACCATCGGGCCGTTCGGGCCGTTTTCGAAACTGGTGGTGAGGATGGTCGGCAATTTGAAGAACTTGGCCAGGTCCGCGAGGGCCAGCACGTTGTTCTTGAATTCGTTCGGCGAGAAATCCTGGACCAGCGAGATCAGGCCGGTCTGGTGGTCGACCAACAGGACTACGGCATCGTCTTTGTTCAGGCGCTTGTACGGAACGTTGCTCATGTGAAACTCCTCGATGGATGGGTATTACGCAAGGCGCCGACGCAGCGCATCGGCGCGTTTTGTGATCGTCAGAACGCGAAGCACGAGCAGCCGAACGCGCCCCAGAAACCGGCGAAATCGCTGACCGGCGCGTTCGACAACCGGGCCTTTTCATGGCTGTGGGCATGCACGCCGCACGGCCCGCTGCAATGGTGAACCTGCGCCTGCATCGGCGACGTCGGACGCCAATGACCCGGCACCTTGACCACCGGCGACCAGTCCGGCAGCACCGGCACGCTGGCAGGTCCCAGTTTTTCGAAATCACCGGCGGCGTACACCACCTTGCCGCCGACCACGGTCAACACCGATTCGATCCACTTGATCGCTTCTTCATCGACGCTGAAAAAGTCAGCGCTGAGCGCCGCGACATCCGCCAGTTGGCCAATCTTGATCTGGCCTTTCTTGCCCTGCTCGGACGAGAACCAGGCGCTGCCGTGGGTGAACAGCTCCAGCGCGGTCTGCCGGGACAGGCCCTCGGCGTGCAGTTCCAGGCCACCGACGGTGCGGCCACTGACCATCCAGTACAACGATGTCCAAGGATTGTAGCTCGACACCCGCGTGGCATCCGTACCGGCGCCGACCGGTACCCCTTCGGCCAACATGCGCTTGATCGGCGGGGTCGCCTCGGCGGCCTTGGCGCCATAACGCTCGACGAAATACTCGCCCTGAAACGCCATGCGATCCTGAATCGCAATACCGCCACCCAGCGCCCTCACCCGCTCGATGTTCTGCGGCGTAATGGTTTCAGCGTGGTCGAAAAACCATGGCAAACCGTTGAACGGAATGTCGCGGTTGACCTTCTCGAACACGTCGAGCATGCGGCTGATGGATTCGTTGTACGTGGCGTGCAAACGGAACGGCCAGCGCTGCTCGACGAGGTGGCGAACCACCGGTTCCAGCTCATCTTCCATGGTCTGCGGCAGGTCCGGACGTGGCTCGAGGAAGTCCTCGAAATCCGCCGCCGAAAACACCAGCATTTCCCCGGCGCCGTTGTGTCGCAGGTAATCGTCGCCCTGATGCAGAGTCACGCTCGACGTCCAGTTCTTGAAGTCGGTCAGCTCTTCTTTCGGCTTCTGCGTGAACAGGTTGTAGGCGATGCGAATGGTCAGCTGCTGGTCCTTGGCCAACTGTTCGATCACCTGATAATCGTCGGGATAATTCTGGAAACCACCGCCGGCGTCGATGGCGTTGGTCAGGCCGAGGCGATTGAGTTCGCGCATAAACTGGCGCGTCGAGTTGACCTGGTACTCCAGCGGCAACTTTGGCCCCTTGGCCAGCGTCGAGTACAAAATCATCGCATTGGGACGGGCGACCAGCATGCCGGTCGGCTCACCGTTGGCATCGCGCACAATCTCGCCACCCGGCGGGTTCGGCGTGTTGCGGGTGTAACCGGCCACGCGCAAAGCGGCGCGGTTGAGCAAGGCGCGGTCGTACAAATGCAGGACAAACACCGGGGTGTCTGGCGCGGCCTGATTGAGTTCTTCGAGGGTCGGCATGCGCTTTTCGGCGAACTGGAATTCGTTCCAGCCACCGACCACCCGCACCCATTGCGGTGTGGGCGTGCGATCGGCCTGGTCCTTGAGCATGCGCAAGGCATCGACCACCGATGGCACGCCTTCCCAACGCAGTTCGAGGTTGTAATTCAGACCGCCGCGAATCAGGTGCAAGTGCGAGTCGTTGAGGCCGGGAATGACGCAACGACCCTTGAGGTCGATGACCTGCGTGCCCGACCCGCGCAGGGCCATGGCTTCGGCGTCGGTGCCGACCGCGACGAAGCGACCTTCGCGGATCGCCACTGCGCTGGCGCGTGGGTTTTCACGGTCAACGGTATGAAATTGGCCATTGAATAAAATCAGATCGGCGTTCATCGCGTTTCCTTGGACGGAGTGGATTGAGACAGCCAGGGCGCGAACAGACGCGTCGCCATCGGCATGAACAGGTACACCACCGAAACGACGATGGTCAGCGTGATCAGGAACGTCGCGACCACGTAATTGGACAGGATGGCGTTAAGTTGCAGCAGCGGGCCCCAGAGCAGCGGCACCAGCAAGGTGTGCGGCAGAATCACCAGCAACGTCACCACGGCCTGCTTCCAGCGCGGCGGCGGTGGCGAAGCGGCGTCGGCCTGCGGCGCGAACCAGAATTCGTTGACCGGATTGACCTCGGTCTGGTCGCCATCGGCGAGCATCGGCGTGGCTTCCTTGACCAACTCAAGGCGCTGCGGTGAATCGAGCCAACGCTGCATCGCGTCGGTGGAACAAAAGCGCAGCACGCAGGTGTACATGTCCAGGCCAGCGTTTTTACCGCGCATCACGTCCACGCCCAAGTGCCCTTCCTGCTGCCCGGCGATGCTGACAATGTTGCGCAACCAGGCTTCATAGGGCGCTTCAAAACCGGCTTTGACCCGGTGCTTGATGACCAGGGTCACGACTTCCTCGAAACGATTGGATTCAGGCATAACGCAAAGCTCCGGCAAATCGGACATTGAGCGCCAGCCGTCCCGGCCCGGCGATAAGTAGGCTGGTGAACACAATCAACAGCAGCCAACCGAACTGCCCTTCATCGAGACTCCATTGCGCATGCACCACCAGCAGCGCGATCAGCAACACTGCCAAAATCGGCAGACACGCCAGACGCACCAACACCCCTGCGATAATCAGCAACGGGCACAGCACCTCGGCAAAAATCGCCAGCATCAGCGTGACGTTCGCGCCGAGGTGAAACGGGTCTTCGATGACTTGCAGTTGAGCGCTGAAGTTAAGCAGCTTCGGCAAACCGTGCACCCACAGTAGAAACACACCGCCAGTGACCCGCAAAAACAGCAGTCCGAAATCCTGCGCCCGCTCATCCCATCGCGATGTATTCATGGGCTACCTGCACAAATGAAAAACCACCGACGTTCATACGCCGGGACCTGGTTTGATAGTGCCGGGACGGGAGCGGGGAAAATTGGATGTACGTGCTGTTTTGCGGATGAGCCGGATCTACAACCGACGAAGATCCTGTGGGAGCGAGCCTGCTCGCGATAGCGGTGGATCATTCAGCATTGATGGTGGCTGATACGCCGCCATCGCGAGCAGGCTCACTCCTACAATTGGATTGGGTGCATC
>NZ_JASCOM010000267.1:0-7708 GCF_029959925.1 Pseudomonas sp. PS02303 | reverse complement strand
CCTAACGGCGGGTCCCAATCCCTGCAGGAGCGGGGCTTGCCCGCGAATGCGGTGGTTCAGACAGCAATCATGTTGACTGAACCACCGTTCTCGCGGGCAAGCCTCGCTCCAACAGGGGAATGCTGCAGGTTTCGAGATTTGCGTTCATTTACGGGCTAGCATTGGCCCATGCCTTCATCACTGTTTTCGTTTCGGATTGCCCGCCATGACTGCCCATCGAATTGGTTTCCTGATTTGGCCCAGCACTAAAGCACTGACGCTTGCGCTGGCTGAGGAGGCCTTGCGTGTTGCCCAGCGTGTGCATCCGGATGTTGTCTACGAATTGTCGTTTTTGCAGGCCGAACCGCCGACCGAAGGCGCCTGGCAACTGCCGGGTGAGCCGTGGGCCGGCAAGCTCGAAAACTTCCAGAAGCTGTTTCTGCTCGCCGATGAGCCGCCGACCACCCTCGCGCCGGCGCTCAGCAGTTCGCTGAAACAACTGGTGCGTGCCGGTTGCGTGATTGGTGGTTTGTCTGCCGGTGTCTACCCGTTGGCGCAATTGGGTTTGCTCGACGGTTACCGCGCTGCCGTGCATTGGCGCTGGCAGGACGATTTCGCCGAACGCTTCCCTAAAGTGATCGCCACCAGCCATCTGTTCGATTGGGACCGCGATCGACTGACCGCGTGTGGCGGCTTGTCGGTACTCGATCTGTTGCTGGCCGTGCTGGCCCGTGATCACGGCGCCGAACTGGCCGGCGCTGTGTCGGAAGAACTGGTAGTCGAGCGTATCCGCGAGGGCGGCGAACGCCAGCGCATCCCGCTGCAGAACCGCCTCGGTTCCAGCCATCCGAAGCTCACACAAGCGGTGTTGCTGATGGAAGCCAACATCGAAGAGCCGCTGACCACCGACGAAATCGCCCAGCACGTGTGCGTGTCCCGTCGACAACTGGAGCGGATCTTCAAGCAATACCTCAACCGCGTGCCGAGCCAGTACTACCTGGAACTTCGCCTGAACAAGGCCCGGCAGATGTTGATGCAAACCAGCAAGTCGATCATTCAGATCGGCCTGTCCTGTGGCTTCTCATCGGGGCCGCATTTCTCCAGCGCCTACCGCAACTTCTTCGGTGCCACGCCGCGGGAAGATCGCAACCAGCGGCGCAGCAGCAGTCCATTCGAGTTGTCGTCGGTGCCGTCCGAGCGCGGCTGATGTTACTCGTCGATCTCGGAACCCTCTGAGGTCGACACCTGTATTTCCCCTCGGTTGATAACCTCCTCCACGCCAAAATCCGCACGGGTCAGTTCAAAGAAGCGGACCAGTCGCGCGAGGCTTTCCTGGGAAAACGGATTGCCTCTCAAGGTGATGTTTTCAGCAATTTCCACCGGCAATTCCAGCAGGTCGCTGGGCACCTCGGTTATTGCATTCATGCTCAGGTCAGCCCAGTCGAGATCCGCCAGCTGAAGCAGGCCGTCGGGTATGTCAGTGATGCCGGTGTCGTTGAGCAGCACGGTCGACAAGTCGGGCATTTGGCTTAGATCCGGCGTGCGCCCCAACGGGTTAAAGCTCAGGTCGAGGTAATCAAGCTGCTCCATTCCCGCCAATGCACTTGCCGACTCCGCTGACAGGCTGACCCGGCAATCGGGGAGCGACAGCGAGCGCAGGCGTCCCATCTTGAACACCGAATCGGGAATGTCACCCAGGTCACACTCGCGCAGCCGCAGGCTTTTGAGGTTGAGAAAGGACTCAAGGAAACGCCCCAGGCGTGTTGCGCCCTCGGCACTGTCAACCTCAAGCGCGGAAACATGGCTGAAGTCCGCACTCAAGGTCGGCAGTTCTCCATTGATGACCGGACGGACCCTGAGTTCGAACGTCGGCTCAAGTGCTTCGTTGAACTCATCCAGTTCCGACTCGCGCTGCCAGCACTTCTCGAGCGCTTGCTTGAATTCGTCGCGGTTCGTTTGCTCGGCAACGAGTTGCTCGTCACTGAACGGTTCGCCCGTCACCGGGTGCTGCTGCGGAACATCGGCGGTCCACGCGGACAAATCGTTTTTCAGCTGGGTGAGCTCTTGTTCAAGGCGCGTCAAATAGCTGCGGCCATCCTCCAGAGTCCCCGGCAATTCGTAGACGAACTCGCTCGCCTGCTCGATTTCCATGCTGGGGTACAGCGCCTTGACCCGATCGATATCGGCTTCTGGTGCATAGACGCCCATGTCGTAGGCGGTTTCGAAGTGGTGTTGCTTGATCAATTCTCGCGCGCTGTTCGACAGTGGGTTGTCGGTGAGGTGCAGGCCGCGCTTGTCGTAAAGCGAACTCTCGAATAACCCGGCAGGCAACTCGCTGATGTGGTTGTTCATCAGCAGGAGGGTTTGAAGCTTTGGGTGTTGCAGAAGGCTGGCCGCAATCCCTGTCTGGCGGGTGTCGCTCAGGTCCAGGTGCGCCAGCTCGCTCATCGTGTCGATATGCGGCAGGGTTTCAAACGGATTTTTGTACAGGTCGAGCATGGCCAGTTGCTTCATTGACGCCAGCTTCGACCACGTGGCGGCGTCGACCCGGATGCCGCAATCGCTCAAGACCAAGGCGTGAAGGTCGGGCATTTGGCTGATGGCGTCGGGGAGGGTGTTCAGGGAAAAGCGGCGCAATTCCAGGCGGCGCAGCCCGCTGAAACCTCGTAGAAACGCGGGAATGGCCTGTGCGCTGCGGGTGCCTTCCAGGGACAGCTGCGAGACATGACTGAAATCGGCAGTCAACGACGGCAAGTCGCCGAGGATCGGCTCTGCAAACCTGAGCACATATTGGGTCACCCCCTCCGGTGTGTCGAAATCCCGGTCGGACTGTCGACGCCAGCTGCGCTGGATTTCCTGGGCCAGCAACCGGCGGTTGTTTCGCTCGGCTTGTTGATCCAGTTCGCTGAGCGGGCTTCCGGTTTCAGGATGGGTTGTGGGGGAATCACTGACCCAGGCGCGCAGGTCCTGATGCAGTCGGGCCAACTCCCTCCTCAAGCGTGAAAGTTCTACGCGAGCACCATCGGGATGAAGTTGCAGTGTCTGGACAATGGACTGCATTTCTTCCTGAGGCAGGTTGGGGTAAACCTCGCGAACCCGGTCGTTGAGCGTCGGTGTCTCGTGGGCGATTCGACTGTAGCCCTCGGTACCACCGGGCAGGCGCATGGTGGTCGGGTCATAGAACGGTTTCCGATGGGGATTTTTTGCAAACAGCCTGCGTAAGGCCGGTTGCTCCAGTGCGTGTTCGGCGATGCGTTGTTTAAGGACCTGGGCATCTGTGATCGAAGGGTTCAACTTGTTGCGTTGCGCATCCGGCAGCGCCCGGAACAAGGCCTGATAAAAATCCTCCGGCGACGAATCCGAGTCTTGGTGTACGTGGTAAGTCCCGTCTTCAGCGCGAACCAGTATTTTTTGTAGGGGCGCATCGGGTTGGCCAATGCTGTCGCGCAAAGCCCCCTCGGCCGAGTAGTCCCGCACTTCGATACGCAACCCGGCTGGTAAATCGGGCGGTGAGTTCAGGCTTTGCAAGGCCATTCGGTGGGTGTCGGTGGTGTCCAGCGCTTCGGAATAAAAACCTTCAGAGGCTCGGATGGCACGCACGGCCTCCATGGCTTTGAGCGCGGCGTCCTTGAGACGCTGGGGCGTGCGGCCGTTGTGCAGCTGTTTCAGTTCCGTGCCGGACGCATTGCTCACCAGTTCCTCGGCGATATCGGTAGGTAACCCCCGCACATCATCGATCAGCCGCTGAACCCGCAGGTCATCGGTTTTTTCCAACGCGCGATAACGCAGATCGAACAGCGATTTGCGGTAATCCCGGGCCAGTTCTGCGGTCCGTTGTCTGAAGGCTGATGTTTGGGCTTGCGCTGTCGGCATTGGCGTGTCGACAGGCCAGCCGTCGTAGCCACTCAGCAGTTGATGTTGCAGGGTCGAATCAGCCTTTCGATAGTGCTCGGGTTGATCACTGCCGATCTGCTCGATAAAGGTGTCGATGTCCCGGTTGATCTTGAAACGCTTGATCGTGTCGGTCAGCAGCGAAGGCGGGCGGTAATGTTCGACATGCATTTCGCGCACGGCGTTGTCGTGGAAACCGCTGACCCGCAGGATCTGCTCGCGCTCGGCGTTGCTGAACGACTCGACACCCTGGCCGATTCGACGCATGACCGTTTCCCGATCCCACTCCAGCGGTTGTTCCAGCTCGGTGTGCCAGGCGCCGTGGTGATTGTGCAGTAAAGAAGGCTGATAAGCATCGGCGCGGCTCGGGTGCTCAATCTGAAACGCGTTGGAGGTGCCGTCGGGTTTCACGGCATACAGTTTTCCTTCCAGAGGCAGCAGCGTCTTGCCCCCGTGGCGATAGAGGCCAAGCTGATCGGGTTTGGCGCCTTCGGGCAAACGCTGTGCCTGTTCGTAAGGGGTCAGATCCGGCTTCCAGTAGCGGGTTTTTCCTTTCGGCGTTGCGACGGGTTTGAGCGGGTCGACCAGCGCGACCGCTTCGCGCGAAAGCAAACGGCTGAAGGCGCCGGCAGCGATCGCACCACCCACCGCGAATGTGCCCACCTCAACCACTGTTTCAGCGAGTGTAATCAAATGCCCGACCGCCTCTGTTTTCAGTCCTTCGGCCAGGTCTACGATGCCTTCGAAGGTTTCGTCGAGTAACTGGTAAGCCATATAACCCAGCATTATTTCGCCAAGAAACGGGACGAACGGCAATGCCACGAATGTTGCGATTTCAAGCAGCGTCGAAGCTACTTTGCTGACGGCATCCCACAAAGCCCAGCGCGCGTTTCGGTCGGCGGAGGCGGTGGAGACGGCCAGCGTGCTGGCGTCGTTGAGGATCTTGTTCAGTTGTCGCTGATAGAGATGGTTCCACAGGTCCGCGCTGAACGGCGTCATTGAAAACCGCAGGTTGGGCCTGTCGATGGGTGTTTCGCGCCAGCTCGGCAGTGGGTCGCCACGCTTGTGTTGATGCCAGGTCACGCGCTGGAGGCGGCGGTTGAGATCAGCAAAAAAAGGGCCCCTTTCCTTATGCTCGACGAAGCGGCTGAAGAACGTCTGGTAGGCCGGGGCGCGTAGCTTGCGGGTCAGCTCGGTCATGAACGCCAGGGTGTTCGGGTACTCCTTGAGCGGGTGCTCGGGATCGTCGGGAATGTAGGCAATGATCCGTGTTCCCTTGCGCGCGCGCTCCAGGCTCGGCGCGAAAACGACAATCCCGGTCAGGAAGGAGGACATGAGGGTAAGGTCATGACCGTACAGCGGCTGGCCATTGAGTCGCGCCCCGGAACGACCTTCCACAAGGCGCAGGATCGAGTGATAGGCATCCTCCGGAATATCCTTGCGGATTTGAGCCATTTGTAGCGCGGCTTTGAGTGCCGTTTTATGCGAGCTGATCACCTTCGCTTTCAACACCGCGCCGGCCACCGGGTTGGTCAGCCCCAGATTGTCTTTGAGGTACGTGGTGTAGCGGGCGCCGATGTCCAGTTCCCGGCACAGCCTCACAAAGGCAGCGATGGTCAGTTTCTGTTTGACCGCCGGCAGCGTATCGAACTGCCCTGCGGGCGATGGTTCGGTAATGAACGTCGAGGCGGGCTCGTAAGCATCAGCCGCCATTTCCGATGCCTGAAAGTTATGCAGGGCGGCGTCGAGCAGCGACACGGTCCAGGTGCGTGCAGCGCCCGTTTTGATCCCGAACCAGGGCACGGCTTGTGGAATGTACAGGCGCAGGAAGGTGGTTTTAACGTCCACTTCCAGATCAAACCGGGTTTTCAAGGCCGCGCTTAGCAACGCTTCGGCGAAGGCGCGTGCGCTTTGCAGCCTCGACAGCGTTGAGTCCAGACGATTTCGCTGGGTCCAATGTTCCTGGCTGAGCTTTTTCAGCGACTGGTGTTGCAGGGATGTCGCGGTGCCGTGCCAGTGCGGCGCGGCAAGCGAGGCGGTTTTGAGGGCATCGCGTGTCGCGGGCGAGGCTTCCAATACCCAGGTCGGCAGGTTGTTGAACAGATGATGGTAGTGATCGTCCGGTTGCGTGGCGGATTCATTGCCACCGACATTTGAAGGGCGATCGTTTTCGTGTCGACTCATGCGCTATTCCCTTAGCGTTTGGATGAGTCGCCAGCAAAACAGAGGATGGCGGGGCGGGTGCGGTACATATTTACCGCACCGCTCGACAAGCCTGCCTATAACCTGTGCCGGCGGTTTAAACTGCGCCTTTGCGACCCTATATGTCGCATTGCCGTAAACCCGGCTGAAACCGGGGTTTGCGCTATAAGAAGTTGTCGCTTGGCGGCAAGGCCGGGCTGAAAACTGTCCTTACAATCCCCCCATCGCTCGCCAGTTTCCGGCGAGTGTTCCTCTTCAGGAGACTCCGATGTCCGTTGAGCACGCTGCGGTAGAACGCGCCGATTTCGACCAGGTAATGGTTCCCAACTACGCGCCTGCCGCATTCATTCCAGTGCGTGGTGCCGGTTCCCATGTCTGGGACCAGTCTGGCCGCGAGCTGATCGACTTCGCTGGCGGGATTGCCGTTAACGTATTGGGCCATGCGCACCCGGCGCTGGTCAGTGCCTTGACCGAGCAGGCGAACAAGCTGTGGCACGTGTCCAACGTGTTCACCAATGAGCCGGCCTTGCGCCTGGCGCATAAGCTGGTCAACGCCACCTTTGCCGAGCGTGCTTTCTTCTGCAACTCCGGCGCCGAAGCCAACGAGGCCGCCTTCAAGCTGGCCCGTCGCGTCGGTTTTGATCGGTTCGGCAGCGAGAAGTACGAAATCATCGCCGCGCTCAACAGCTTCCACGGCCGTACCCTGTTCACCGTGAACGTCGGTGGCCAGTCCAAGTATTCCGATGGTTTCGGTCCGAAGATCACCGGTATCACCCACGTGCCGTACAACGATCTGGCTGCGCTGAAAGCCGCTATTTCCGACAAGACCTGCGCCGTGGTTCTGGAACCGATCCAGGGCGAAAGCGGTGTGATCCCGGCTGAGCTTGAGTACCTGCAAGGCGCTCGCGATCTGTGCACCGCGCACAACGCGCTGCTGATCTTCGACGAAGTGCAGACCGGCATGGGCCGTACCGGCCACCTGTTCGCCTATCAGCATTACGGCGTGGTCCCGGACATCCTGACCAGCGCCAAGAGCCTCGGCGGCGGTTTCCCGATCGCGGCGATGCTGACCACCGAAGACCTGGCCAAGCATTTGGTCGTCGGCACCCACGGCACCACTTACGGCGGCAACCCGCTGGCGTGCGCGGTCGGGGAAGCGGTGATCGACGTGGTCAACACCCCTGAAGTGCTGGCCGGCGTCAAGGCCAAGCATGCCAAGTTCAAGGCGCGCCTTGAGCAGATCGGTGAGAAGTACGGCATTTTCACCAAGGTCCGCGGCATGGGCCTGTTGATCGGTTGTGTACTGAGCGACGCCTGGAAAGGCAAGGCCAAAGACGTCTTCAACGCCGCCGAGCGTGAAGGCCTGATGATTCTGCAAGCCGGCCCCGACGTGGTGCGTTTTGCCCCAAGCCTGGTGGTTGAAGACGCAGACATCGACGAGGGCCTGGACCGCTTCGAACGTGCTGTGGCCAAGTTGACGCAAGCCTGATAGACCCTTCGGCGCCTGACAATTCAGGTGTCGAACCCAATTTTTATGCCGGCCCCGCTCTTCTGTAGAGCAAGGCTTGCCCGCGAAAGCGGCGTGTCAGACCCCTTGTTATTGGCTGACACACCGCTTTCGAGGGCAAGCCTCGCG
>NZ_JASCOM010000266.1:0-7799 GCF_029959925.1 Pseudomonas sp. PS02303 | reverse complement strand
GCCCGCGAAGGCGATCTGACAGACACCTGTTTGTTGAATGTTAAACCGTCTTCGCGGGCAAGCCTCGCTCCTACAACGTGGTGTCAGGCTTTGGCGGGTTCGAGTGCCATCTCAACAGCTTCCGGCCGCTTGAGCAGCGCATACGCCACCGCCGTCAGCAGGCTCCCCGCCACAATCGCCAGCAGATACAACAGCGCATGGTTGATCGCATTCGGGATCGCCAACACAAACAACCCACCGTGCGGCGCCATCAGTTTGCAGCCGAAATACATCGACAACGCACCGGTCAGCGCGCCACCGGCAATGCTCGCCGGAATCACTCGCAACGGGTCTTTGGCGGCAAACGGAATCGCCCCTTCGGAGATGAAACACAGCCCCAATACCAGCGCCGCTTTACCGGCCTCGCGCTCGGTCTGGGCAAATTTGCGCCGTGCGATAAACGTGGCGATGCCCAAGCCAATCGGCGGCACCATACCGGCGGCCATGGTCGCGGCCATCGGGGCATAACTTTGCGAGGCCAGCAGCCCCACCGAGAACGCATACGCGGCTTTGTTGATCGGCCCGCCAAGGTCGACGCACATCATCCCGCCGAGCAGCACACCGAGCAGAATCGCGTTGGTGGTGCCCATGCTGTCGAGGAAGTGCGTGAGCCCTTCGAGCATCCCTGCCACCGGTTTGCCGACGATGTAAATCATCACCAGGCCGGTGAACAGGCTCGCCAGCAACGGGATGATCAGGATCGGTTTCAGTGCCTCAAGACTTTGCGGCAAGCGCGCATAACGATTGATCGCCTGCGCCGCATAACCGGCAATGAAACCGGCAATGATCCCGCCGATAAAACCGGCGCCCAGGGTGCTCGCCAGCAGGCCACCGATCATCCCCGGCGCCAGGCCCGGACGGTCGGCGATCGAGTAGGCGATGTAACCCGCCAGCAGCGGCACCATCAACTTGAACGCGGTCTCGCCACCGATCTGCATCAGTGCGGCGGCGAGTGTGCCTTCCTCCTTGAATGCGGAAATGCCGAACACGAACGACAAGGCGATCATCAGACCGCCCGCCACCACCATCGGCAGCATGAACGACACGCCCGTCAGCAGGTGTTTATAGACGCCGGTCTTCTCTTGTTTGGCCGGGCCTTTGGCACCGGTCGACGCGGTTTCCTGCCTGCCTTCGGCCAGCGCTTTATTCAGCGTCGCCTCGGCTTGCTTCAACGCAATGCCAGTACCGCAACGGTAGATTTTCTTGCCGGCAAAACGCTCGGTGGCGACTTCGATATCGCACGCCAGCAGCACCACATCGGCATCGGCAATCGCTGCAGCGCTGAGTGGATTGCGCGCACCGACCGAGCCTTGGGTTTCCACTTGCAGGTCATAGCCCAGACGCTTGGCCGCTTGCTGCAAGGCTTCGGCCGCCATGAACGTGTGAGCGACACCGGTCGGACACGCCGTGATCGCCACCAGGCGTGGCGCGTTTTGAACGGTGGTAGCAGGTTGCTCGACAGCTTCGGGCGCGACATACACCTGAGCTTCTTCAGCCCCGCGTCGTAGCACCGCTTCGACATCCTGCAGGGCATGCGCGGGCGTGCTCTGGAACACTTTCTTGCCGACGAATCGCGACATCTCCACCGGCGCACTGGTGACCAGCAACACCCACTCGGCCGCTTCAATCGTGGCAGCCGACAGCTGACGTTCCGGATGCGCGGCATCGACCACTTCGACGCTGGTGCTCCAGCCCTGACGCTGGGCCGCTGCATCGAGCAAACGGGCGCACAGCACACTGGTGACCATGCCGTTCGGGCAGGCCGTAACAATGGCTAGTTTCATGACAAACCCTCTTATTGTTCTGTCAGGGTGCGGATGCGCACGCCCTGTTCGAGCCGCGCCAACTGCGCGACATCGCCAATTCCGAAACCGATCTGCGTGACCGCCATCGCGGCGATTGCCGTGGCGGTGCGCAGGGTCTGTTCAGGCGTGTCGGCACTGAGCAAACCGTGGAGCATGCCGGCCAGCAACGAATCGCCCGCGCCCACGGTGCTGACGACGCTGACCTTGGGCGGCGTGGCGTGCATCGCCGAGCCGACACTGAACCAGTTCACGCCATCGGCCCCGTGGGAGATCACCACATGCTCGATGCCTTGAGCGTGCAAACGGCTCGCCGCTTCGGCTTGTGCCGCCACCGATATCACCTCGCAGCCCAGCACGTCGGCCAGCTCTTCAGTGTTCGGTTTGATCAACCACGGGCCGGCCTTGAGCGCTGCACGCAAGGCTTCGCCGCTGCTGTCGAGGGCAACGTTCAGACCGAGGTTTTTCAAACGCTCAATCAACGCCTGCAACCACTGCGGGCTTATCCCCTGCGGCAGGCTGCCGGCCACCACGACCGCGTCATGACCGGGCGCAATCTGCTCGAGTCGATCCAGCAGCGCCTGCTGAGCCGTCGCATTGACCATCGGCCCCGGACCGTTGATGTCGGTGATCCGACCATCGTTTTCCGCCAGTTTGATGTTGCTGCGCGTCTCACCGGGCACCCGGATGAACGCATCGACAAAACCGCGTTTGGCGAACAGGGTTTCGAACGCTTGAAGGTTGTCCTCACCGAGGAAACCGCTGACCGTCAGCTGATGGCCGAGGTCGGCGAGCACCTGCGCCACGTTCACGCCTTTACCGGCGGCGTGGGTGTGCATTTCGTCGCTGCGATTGACTTGACCGGGCTCGAGGCGCGGCAACTGCACCGTCAAGTCCAGCGCCGGGTTGAGCGTCAGGGTCAGGATTTTGGCCATTACAGGGCCTCCACTAATGCGCGCACTTCATTGGCGCTGCCCACGGCCAGGGCCTGTTGGGCGAGAATTCTGGTTTGGCTGAGGCTGAGTTCGCGGATGCGTGCCTTGACCTCGGCAATGCTGCGACCGGACACGCTGAGTTCGTCCACGCCGAGACCGACCAGCACCGGCACCGCCAGCGGATCGGCTGCCAGCTCGCCGCACACGCCGACCCACTTGCCGTTGGCATGGGCCGCGCGCACGGTGATGTCGATCAGTTGCAGCACAGCCGGGTGCAAGCCGTCAGCCTGGGCCGACAAGGTTGGATGCCCCCGGTCGATGGCCAGGGTGTATTGAGTCAGGTCATTGGTGCCGACGCTGAAGAAGTCGACTTCCTTGGCCAGCACCGGCGCCAGCAAGGCCGCCGATGGCACCTCGATCATGATCCCCAGTTGCAGATCAGCCACCGGGATTTCCAGACGCAGACGCTCGGTCATGTCCCGCGCCTGGCGCCACTCATCGACGCTGCCGACCATCGGGAACATGATCCGCAACGGGCGGTTGTCCGCTGCACGGAGCAAGGCGCGCAATTGCGCTTCCATGATCTGCGGACGCTGCAAGGTCAGGCGAATGCCACGCACGCCGAGGAACGGGTTTTCTTCTTTCGCAATCGGCCAGTACGGCAGTGGTTTATCACCACCGACATCGAGGGTGCGAACCACCAGGGGACGACCGGCCAGGCCGTCGAGGACGCGCCGGTATTCGACTTCCTGGGTGGCCTCGTCCGGCGCCTGGGAATGGGCCATGAAAATCAGTTCAGTGCGCAGCAAGCCGATGCCTTCGGCACCCTGCTCCACCGCGCTGGTCACGCCGGCACTTTCGCCGATGTTGGCGAACACTTCGACCGCATGGCCGTCGGTGGTCAGCGCCGGTTGATGGCGTTGTTCGGCGGCGGCTTTCAGGCGTTGTTCGCGGGTGTCGCGTTCTTCAGTGGCGCGCTGCAAGGTTGCCGCGTCGGCGTCCACATGCAGGCGACCGCGCTGACCATCAATCAGCAACGGCGTGCCCGGCGCCAGCAGCAACACCGCCGCACCGGCGCCGACCAAGGCCGGAATGCCCAGCGCCCGGGCGACAATCGCACTGTGAGCGGTCGCGCCGCCACGGGCCGTGAGAATGCCGGCCACACGGGTCGGATCGAGACGGGCAACGTCGGACGGGCCGACTTCGTCCATCACCAGAATGTACGGCTGATCGGGTTCACTCGGGGTTTCGACGCCACTGAGTTGCGCCAGCACCCGACGACCGATGTCGCGCAGGTCAGCAGCCCGTTCGGCGAGCAAGGCGTCCTGCAACGATTCCTGTTGTTTGGCCGCCGCTTCAATCACCGCCATCCACGCCGCTTCAGCGCTTTCGCCTTGCTTGAGGCGGGTGTCGACTTCATCGGTCAATTCCGGGTCGTCGAGCATTTCCTGGTGGGTGATGAAAATCTCGCGGATGGCTTTGGATTTGCTGCGTTCGATCAAGCCTTCGATGTCGCGGCGCACGTGCACCAAGCCCTGCTTGAGACGTTCACGCTCAATGGCGGCAGACTCGCCACGCAACGGGTATTCGATGGTTTGCAGCACTTGAATGTGCGCCGGGCCAATGGCGATGCCCGGTGCAGCGGCAATGGCCTGGACCAGACTGCCGGACGCTGGCGCCAGGAGCACTTCGGCGACATCGGCAAACACCTCGCGCTGCTGGCTCACCGCGGGCAACGGCTCGACGTCTTCACCGAGGCCTTCTTCGATGGCGGCCAGCAAGGCTGGCAAGGCATCGGCGGCGATGCTCGGTTCAGCGACGAACTCCAATACCTGACCGCGCCGGGCGCCGAGGCTGAGCAGTTTGCTCAAGCTCTTCACCGACACGGCGCTGTCCTGGCCATCGACGATGCGCACGCGGATTTCGCCTTCAAAACTTTTCGCCAACTGCGCGAGGATCTTCGCCGGGCGGGCATGCAAACCGTGGGCGTTGGCCAAGGCAATACGTGCGCTCGGCCAGTCCGCCGGCAGTTCACCGCCCAGCACTTCAAGGACTTTACGGCTGCTGGTGGCGCGACCCAATTCATGGCCACGGCCTTCGATCAGCAGCGCACACAGGCGTTCGAGCAAAGCCTGATGCGCCTCGCCGAGGCTGGCCAGGCAGAACAGGCCACTGAGGGGCTGGCCGAGGTAGCGCATGGGCTTGTCCGGCGTGACGAACGCCAGGCCCGGACGCTTGACCGTTTGTTCGCTGTGCAGCCACCACAAGCCATCGCCCAGCGGCAGCGCTTCGACCTGTTGCAAGACGGCGGAGAACCCGTTACTCACGCAATCGGCCTGGCGCAGCAAACGCGCGCCGCGCCATACAAGTTCTTCGAAGTCATCGGCGGAGACACCAAGGCCGATCATTTGTGCATCCAGCGCCAGTTCCTGCGGTGCCCCTTGCAGCAGTTTCAACAAGGCTTCGGCGGAACTGGCGCGACGCAGGGCCTGGCCCAGGTCGGTTTCTCCGAGGGCACGGGTCAGCAGTTGCAGCAGTCGCAGGTGTTCATCGGATTTGGCGGCAATGCCGATCGCCAGGTAAACGATCTGGCCGTCGCCCCAGTCCACGCCTTCGGGGAATTGCATCAGCCGCACGCCGGTGGAAAACACCTGATCGCGGGTTTCCGGCGTACCGTGGGGGATGGCAATACCTTGACCGAGAAAGGTCGAGCCCTGGACTTCCCGGGCCTGCAAACCGGCGAGATAACCCTCGGCCACCAGGCCATCGGTGACCAGATGCCCGGCCAGTAATTGCAAGGCTTCGGACTTATCCACAGCCGACTGGCCCATGGATATCTGCTCTATGGTGAGCTCGAGCATGCTTTCTCCTTTTTGGCGTCTGTGGGCGCCAGGTATTGTTTTGGATGATTCCAGCTTAGGCGCTTCGTCATCATTTTTGGCGGTTTCACGGCAGAACCGGCCAAATGCGCTTATAACGTAGAAAATACGCTTGCTGAAACGTTTAATCTAGAATGATTGGCACGTTACTCGATTATGTCCCATCCTTGAAGTCCAACTTGTCGGAAGCGTTGCGACAATGGTCGTCTGCCCGAATCGGGTAGGATTGTCGAAAATGTCGGGGCAAGCTCGAACAAACAAGGAAATCCCGAGTTGAAACTCAGTGATATCGCACAGTTGGCCGGTGTGTCCGTTACCACCGCCAGTTATGTCATTAATGGCAAGGCCGAGCAGCAACGTATCAGCAGTGCCACCGTCGAGCGCGTTCGTGCGGTCGTCGAACAACATGGCTTCACGCCCAACCCTCAGGCGGCGGGGCTGCGCAGTCGGCACACCCGCACTTTGGGCTTCATTCTGCCGGACCTGGAAAACCCCAGTTACGCAAGAATCGCCAAACTGCTCGAGCAAGGCGCCCGGGCGCGCGGTTATCAATTACTGATCGCCAGTTCCGACGATGCGCCGGACAGTGAGCGGCAATTGCTGCAACTGTTCCGCGCCCGGCGCTGTGATGCATTGATCGTCGCCAGTTGCCTGCCGGCCGGAGATGACAGTTATCGTCTGTTGCAGGCCAAAGGCATTCCGATCATCGCCATCGACCGGGTGATGGAGCCTGAGCATTTCTGTTCGGTGATCAGCGATGATCGCGAGGCCAGCCTGCAACTGACCCGCAGCCTGCTCGACCCGCTGCCCAAGCAAATCGCGCTGATCGGTGCCCGCCCCGAGCTGAGCATCAGCCAGGAACGTGCCGCCGGGTTCAAGGAGGCGTTAAGCGGGTTCAAAGGCGACGTGCTGATCGAGCACGGCGAATCGTTCAGCCGTGAGTGCGGCAAGCAGTTGATGGAGGAATTGTTACAGCGCCTTGGGCATTTGCCGGATGCGCTGGTGACCACGTCTTACGTGCTGCTTCAAGGCGTGTTCGATGCCTTGCACGACTTCCCGCTGAAAACCCGTCCGCTGCGCCTAGGCACCTTCGGCGACACGCAGTTGCTGGACTTCTTGCCGCTGCCGGTCAATGCCATGGCCCAGCAGCATCAGTTGATTGCCGACAAGGCGCTGGCGCTGGCGCTGGCCGCCATCGAGCAGTCCGACTACCAACCCGGCGTGCAAGCCATCGCGCGGACCTTCAAGCAGCGTATTCGCCAGGACTGAACCGTGGAGCTGATTGACAGCCACACTCATCTGGATTTTCCGGACTTCGACGAGGACCGCACGGCGCTGCTCGCCGAAAGCCGCGCCCTCGGGGTACGGCGGATGGTGGTGCTGGGGGTTTATCAGGGCAATTGGCAGCGGGTCTGGGACCTGGTGCAGAGCGACCCCGACCTGCATGCGGCGCTCGGTTTGCACCCGGTGTACCTGGACCAGCATCGCCCTGACGATTTACTCGAACTCGGTGACTGGCTGACCCGCCTGGCGGGTCATCGGCAATTGTGTGCCGTGGGCGAGATCGGTCTGGATTACTTCATCGAAACCCTCGACCGTGAGCGCCAGCAGGCCTTGTTCGACGCGCAACTGCAACTGGCGGTGGACTTCAATCTTCCGGCGCTGATTCATGTGCGGCGCAGCCATGCCGCGGTGATTGCCACGCTCAAACGGTTTCGATTGAAACGCGCGGGCATCATTCATGCCTTCGCCGGCAGCACGGAAGAGGCGCGCGAATACATCAAGCTCGGTTTCAAACTGGGCCTGGGCGGCGCCGCGACCTGGCCGCAGGCGCTGCGCATGCACCGCGTCCTCGCTGACCTGCCCCTGGAATCAGTGGTGCTGGAAACCGATTCACCGGACATGGCGCCCGCCATGTTTCCCGGTCAACGCAACAGCCCGGCGCACCTGCCGGCGATTTGCTCGGCGCTGGCCGGCATCATGGCGACCAGTCCCGAGCAATTGGCGGCCGCAAGCACGGCCAATGCCTGCGAGTTGTTCAACTGGTAAATCAGCCCTGCACAAAAACCTGTGGGAGCGAGCCTGCTCGCGATAGCGGTGTGTCAGTCGACATCATTACTGACTGACGCACCCCTATCGCGAGC
>NZ_JASCOM010000265.1:0-7805 GCF_029959925.1 Pseudomonas sp. PS02303 | reverse complement strand
TGAAGCGCTTAACTAAACAGCGCCCAATAAAAAAGCCCCTTTCAACTTCGACCTTGAAAGGGGCTCTGGGTTTGAACAGAGGGTAGAAGCCTCGGAACAAAACACTCTAGCGGGTGTGAGCGGATTTATATCATATGTGTGCTGGAGGTCAATCTGTACCGCCAGGGCACGGGATTTAACCGACGAGACTGCCCTCACCAATCATAAGGTGAGAGACATGCATCAAAAGTACACTGCAACAACCACTCAGACCGCCGCGGCCCTCGGGGTTAGCGCTCGAACCCTTCACAATATCTCCAAGCAACCAGGCTTTCCGATCGCACTGAGGATCAATCAGCGCGTTATCCGGTACGACCTGGAGGCAGTCCAAGCGTTCTATTTCCGTCAGTCTGCGACGGCGGCGTGATTTATGGCCGCCAATCGGGCACCCCGCGCAAGTGGGGCGGCTGAAGCCTGCGCGCAACAGCCGCTAGACCTGTTCCAATCCAGGCTACCAAGCAGGCCGCTTTGTACCGATAGCCCTACCCGCGAAGGCCTTTACCGGCTGCCGTTGGTGGCTGCTCTCGACCGTCTGCTAATCCAGCCGAACACCGCCAAGCGCTACGTCTGCCTTTGCTTCGACGTTGACCGCGAAGGGGCTGCAATCGACTGGAACGACCGCAACGCGCCGCCGCCGAACATGACGGTGAAAAACCCAGCCAATGGGCACGCCCACCTGATCTACCTGTTAACGGCTCCGGTGGCAGTCTCAGACGTGGCCAGAATCCAGCCAGTCCTATTCATGGCGGCCATTCAGGAGGGTCTGAGGCGTGCCCTGGAGGCCGATAGGGGCTATGCCGGCGTAGTGGTGAAGAATCCAGCCCACAAGCACTGGCAAACGCACACATGGCGCGCTGAGCCGTACCTGCTGGAAGAGCTAGCCGAATATGTCGCGCTGCCTTCACCTGCTGAGATGAGGAAGCGCTGCAAGCAAGCCGACTATGCCGGCCTGGGGCGCAATTGCACCGTGTTTGAGATTGCCCGCGTGAAGTCCTACAGCCTTGTGCGCGACTACTGGAAGCCAGGAGGCTCTGTAGCCTTCGCTCGGGCCGTGCTCGATCTGGTGGAGGCATCCAACTACATCGACATAGGCAATCCGCTGGACGTGAGCGAGTGCCGAGCGATTGCCCGCAGCATCAGTAAATGGACGTGGCAGCACTTCACCCCGGCTAAGTTCCGTGAGATCCAGGCCGCGCGTGGCGCCAAGGGAGGCAAGGCCAAGGGTGCGGCCAAGCGCGAGCAGCTACTCCCGACAGCTCAGGCAATGGCAGCCGAGGGCAAGTCACAGCGCGACATTGCAGAAGCTCTAGGCCTTAGTCAGAAGACAGTGAGCAACTGGCTCAAGGCTTGAGTGAGTAAATAGCCTTATCAGATATACAGCCCTTGGCCTGGGTTTGGATGCTTCTGATCCGTCAGCAGTAGACCTGGACATTGCAGGGGAGTGGTTCGACACACCGCACTTCCTGCCAGTCCTGCTCAAGAGGATGAACCGTGTCCATTATCGACTGTGATTACCTGCCAACCCCGAAGGCCCCACCGTTCCCTCCCGAGCTGGCTTTGTTGATCGTCAGGAAGGCTGCAGCTATGGCGGCTGACTTCGAGGACCGGGCGCTCGATCAGCTCACCAGGGACGCCAAGCGCGCACTTTCCAAAGGTGCCGATCCGCGACGAATCATCAAGGAAATGGGGCTGTAGTTTTTTTTTGCATCCCCTCCAATAGTGGAAACCTTCACCGACTCCCCAAGAATGGGGCGTCAGCGTATCAATTTGCCTGACAAAAGATTACTGCAACGCTTTGCGTCTTTTCATCGGTCTGGATAGGGGTTGTGTTTCTGTAAGTTGCCGTAACACTTTAAGTGTACTCAAATAACGGTGGATATCCGTACAGATACGGTCTAATCTGGCCATACCAACCACGAATGGAGCCCGTATGAACACAGCAATCAAAACGCGTGGTCGCCAGGCCAAGCCGACTCGCAATGAAGTGTCCGCCGCTTGGGATCGCCTGCGTTCTGCTGCTGATGGTGGGGATCTGCAAGCGAGTGCCTTGCTGATTGCATTGGCTGAGAGCAAGCCTCTGTCGCCTGTCCTGGAGAGCGCCCGTGCTTAACGCAACGATTACCGGCGCAATCACCAGCGAACTCAAGATGGACGAGCGTGGCCGGTTGTACTGCTCGATCTACAGCGATCAGGCGCGCCGTTCAGTGCGGGCCGTGGTGCGCAACGAGAGGCACGCACAGTTGATAGGCGAGCTACCCAAGGGGAGCCGCCTAACTGCGTCAGGGACGCTGCACAGCGTGGGTGCAATTGGGCCTGCCGGGCAAACCCTGGCGTATCTGACCATTGATGTTCAAACCGTGAAAATCCACTAGGAATCCGCCATGACTGATAACGCCGATAACCATGCAGACGATCAAGAGTTGGAACGCCTGCGCGCCAAGAACGCCGAGCTGCTGACCGAGCTGAAGAAGGTCAAGGCAGAGCGCGACGGCCTGACCACCCGAGTAGAGGCGCAAGACGCCGAGATCACTGACTACAAGTTCAACAAGCCCGTGGCTGACCTGCTGAGCAAGGTTCTGGTGTCGTCGAAGTATTCGTCTCAGGAGCTGGCCGAGCACTTCACCTTCGCTCTGAATGATGCCGGTGTTCTGGAAATGCGCGACCTGGACGGCAAGCAGGTGGAAGTCTCCGAGAAGGTAGACGGCAAGACCGTTACTCGCCCGATCAAGTGTGAGGAAAACGAGGTTTGGCGTTACCTGGCCCACGACTATGGCAAGTTGAACCACATTGTTCGTAGCAGCGGTGCGTCAGGCGGCGGCGCGTCAGGGTCTCGCTCAACACCGAGCGCGCCTCAGAGCCGTAGCGAACAGAAGCCTTCCGAGTTTGGCCTGCGGTAACGTACACTGACAGCGCGGCTTCCTGTGGGAGCTGCAACCCCTTCCGGCCTGTGGCCGACACCCGCAACACCCTGGCCAGTGGCCGACCCTCTCCGCGACGTCTGTGACCCGCGAATCTCTCTTAGATTCGAGGCAATACCCCCATGGCTACTACCCAACTTAGCGACGTAATCGTTCCATCCAAGTTCACTGACTACATCACTCAAAACACCATGGAGCGCACCGCTCTAGTTACGAGTGGGATCATGGTCAAGAACGATGTAATCACCAACCAGCTCAATGCCGGCGCTCACTCCTTCACCGTCCCATTCTGGAAAGACCTGGGCAACGAAGAAGCCGATATCGTCAGCGATGACCCGGCTACCCTGTCCGTGCCGCTCAAGATCCAGGCCGGCAAACAGCTCGTTCGCAAAAGCTTTATCCACCAGTCCTGGGCAGCAATGAACCTGGCCAGTGAACTAGCCGGATCAGACGCCCTGAACCGCATTCAGGATCGCGTGGCCGAATACTGGAACCGCCAGCTACAGCGACGCCTGATTGCCAGCCTCAACGGCATCCTGGCGGACAACGTGGCCAACGATGCCGGTGACATGATCTTCGACATCTCCGGCCTGGCCGGTGCTCTGGCGGAGTTCAGCCCAGAAGCCGTTATCGACGCTGCCGGCACCATGGGCGACGCGATGGGCAGTCTGGTCGGCATCGGCCTTCACTCGAACCTGTACAAGCGCGCACTCAAGGCCGACCTGATCGAGTTCGTACAGCCATCCTCTGGCTCGATGCGCCTTCCGACCTATCGCGGCTTGGTCGTGGTGCTGGATGACAGCGTGCCGCTTGTCGGTGGCGTCTACACCTGCCCACTGTTCGGGCCTGGCGCAGTCGGCTACGGCGTGGCAGACCCAACCATTGCCGAAGGCACCGAGGTCGAAAACATCCCCGGCGCCGGTAAAGGTGGCGGTCAGCAAGTGCTGCACAGCCGCATCAACACGGCGGTTCACCCTGCCGGCTTCGCCTGGGTGGAAGGCACCATCGCCGGCAACTCTCCGACGCTCGCTGAGATCGCCGGCGCTGCCCACTGGGATCGCGTTGTTGAGCGTAAGGCCGTCCCACTAGCGTTCCTGCGCTGCAAGTAAGGGAGGATGGGGGCAGCAATGCCCCCTTTTACGATCATGCTCAGACCAATTGAAATGGGCCAGGTGCTACACCGCGCCCTTCACAACCTACCGCCGAAATATCACGTCCGCCTGAAGCATCAAGGCCGTTTGCTGGCAGTCCTGCAGGGTGACACCTATCAGGAAGCCACAGAGCGCGCCCAGCGCCTTGCTGCTGCCCTTTCCATCACCGATGGTGGTGTGACTTATGAGCAAGCCTGAGAACACGTCAAAACAGGCTACGGGCCGCCGCAAGAATGGCACCTTCGCCAAGGGCCAGACCGGCAACCCTGGAGGCCGACCGGGCAACCTGGCCAAACTGCGCGCCAAACTGACGGCGGGCTCTGATGAGGTCGCCAGTGTCGTCCTGGACGCGGCAAAGGCCGGTGATATGCAGGCGTGCCGGTTGATCCTGGAGCGGATTGTTCCCGCGCTCAAGCCGATTGCCGAGCCGGTAGCTTTCGCCCTGGACGATACAGACCTGCCCAGTACCGCCCGATCAATCATGCGCGCCATTGCCAACGGCACGCTTCCAAGTGACCAGGGCAAGGCGTTACTCGATGCCGTGTTGGGCATGGCCCGTGTTGTCGAGGTGGCCGAGCTGGAACAACAACTAATCGAGCTGCGCGGGCTCGTGGAGGCTGACCGATGAGCCTGAAAGCACTGCGCGCAGAGATACAACGACTGTCCGCCATAGCGGGGCTGGAAGACGAAGCGCTGATCGTCCTGGCTGTCGTGATGGACGATAGCGGGCCGCTGGATCTGCCGGAAACCGTAGGTCATTTGGTGAGCCACCGTGTCGAGGGGAAGCACGTCGATATGTACTTCCCGCTGTGCAAGATGACCAGCAGTCAGGCCGCAGAATTGGCCCTAGCCATGATCCTGCACACCCGAAAGACCGAAGGCCGCACCCGTCCGGGCGTTATGGATATGCAGCCATTCCCACCAGCCGGTGCCTGGATTGTCGAGCCGGTGCCCGCTGGGGTATCAGTCAGCGACCATGCCGCCGCGCTGTACCGCCAGGTTATCGAGGCCAGACGATGAGCAAACGCGAGCAGGTACGAAAAATCCGAAAGCAGCTTGTGCTAATTCACGGCACGCCAATTTCGAGAGCTATCGGGGAGGTTATGGACTGGTGCGAGGCCAATGCTTTTGAGCCGAAAACTGAAATGACAATGGAAGAGATGGAGGCGACAGAGGCGGACACGATTGAGCTATTGGCGCTGCTTGAAGGCCCACCAGGAGCGAAATATAAATGAGCCGCCGCAACCTGATAGCCCAGCTCAAGCGCGAAGTTGACCAGGTGCGCGCCCAAGGGGCTGACCGCGTTTCGCTGATCGTTATCGACGTGGCGGATTGCAGCGACCGGGGCGAGTCTCTGCCGTGCCTCGGTTACACCTGCACCATCGCCGGGAAGACCCACTATTTCCCCGGCGACTCCGACCAGGCGGGAGCGGCAGCACTTGCCCTGATGCCCCATACACCCGGCAAGGTTCAACCGATCCCCGTCCTGATCGCCTGCCTGAAAGCTCCGGCTGACTGATTCTGTAATGCCAGTTTTTTTGGGTATAGCTGAGCAGATACGGGTTTATTTTGGTTTATTCAGTCTTTTCCCTTGATAAGTAACAGTCAAAGTGCAACAGTATATAAAGAGCACCTTTACTGATACACCAAGGGGACAGACCATGTTTATTCGCGCATACCTCCGGGCCTCAACCGATGAGCAGGACGCTGGCCGCGCCCGTGCCTCCCTTGCCCAGTTCGTTGCCGATCACGAACAGCGCATTGCCAGTGAGTACCTGGAGAACGAGAGCGGGGCCAAAGCCGACCGCCCGGAGCTGCTGCGATTGCTCAAGGATGCCCACAAGGGAGACGTGCTGCTGGTTGAATCTATCGACCGCCTGTCTCGCCTATCTGCCGAAGACTGGCAGACGCTCAAGGGGGTTATCGACGCCAAAGGACTGCACATTGTCGCGCTCGACCTGCCGACCACGCACCAAGCCATGAGCGCCAAGACCGGCGACGAATTCACCAACCGTATGCTTGGCGCAATCAGCGGCCTGATGGTCGAAATGATGGCCGCCATTGCCCGCAAGGATTACGAGCAGCGCCGGGAGCGTCAGGCGCAAGGGATCGAAAAGGCGAAGGCGGCCGGCAAGTACCAGGGCCGCCCAGTGGACGAGGATCTGCACAAGCGCGTGAAGGAGCTGCTAGGCGCCGGGTTGGGGATTCGTGCGGCTGCCCGTCACGCGCAATGCTCGACCACAACCGTGCTCAGAATCCGCGACAGTCTACCCGCGTGAGATAGCCACTTTTCAACCTGGAGCGCCTACTGCGCGCCGGCGATGAGCAAACACCCACGGAAGGATCGCCCCAATGTCGTCGAAACTCATCAGCACCTTGCGCAGCATTGCCAATAAGCCAAATGCCAGTGCCGCCACGAAACTCATCACCGCCAGGCGCATTTGTCGCGTATTTGTCCGACGCCTCGACTCCATCCACATTGAGCGCCGGGCCATTCTCCGCGAAGCCGCCAAACTGGAAGCATTCCTGCCATTTACCCGAAAGGCCATAGCAGTCCAGGAGCGCCGAGCAGAGGAACACCGAGAGGCTGAGCACAGTGAGGCGCGGAGCGAGCTAATCGGTTTTGGTATGTCGCTGCTAGTGGACGCGGAAGGTCTGGCCGATGCCCTGGGCTTCGACCGGCTGTGCGACGTGTTAAGTGTCAGCTCGATACATCGTGAGCAGGCACGACAGGATGGGGATGCGAGCATCTATAACCTGACGATGACTCTCAACCTGGAGGAAAGCGCCGGGCGAAAGCGCGAAGAATGGGACGACGGCGGCCCGCTATTGCACGCCTTTGTCCCCATCGTAATGGACGCCTATGACAATCGTCCCGATCTACTGGAGGCCGCCAAGTTAGAGCTAGCCCAGCAACGGCGACCGAAGCTAAGGGTGGTGCGTACCGCAGGGGAAGGCTTGGGCGCTATAGTGTGACGCGTCACATGACGGAAAAAGACTATGCGTCACACTATCGACGAAGCCGCGTCACTGGTCGGCAGAACGCGCCGATCACTGTACCGGGCAATGAACGAAAGCCGCTTGGTGTATAGCGTTGGCCATGATGACCGGCGTTACATCGACACCACCGAGCTGCTGCGCGCTTATGGGCCTTTTGTGACACCGTCACAGAGCGTCACACCGGAAATGTCACACGGCGTCACAGTGCCAAGCGACCTTGCCAGCCTCATCGCCAAGGCCGTCGCGGACGCGGTTGAACCATTACGGAAAGAGATCGAGCTGCTGCGCCTGGAGAATGCCGAGCAACGCCTGATCGAACACAAGCCGGATAGACCGGCCGAACCTACGGCTCAACCCCCAATGGGGGATCAACCTGCAATGCAGGACGGAATGCCGGAAAAGCCGCAGTCATTCGCTGATCTGCTGGCCGGGTTGAAGTAGTCCGCGCTACGAAATTGAAATTCGCAAAACGTGGCGCGGAGCCTTTAAACACGGGGCTTTCGCTAGTTTTATGGAAAGTGAACACCCACAGGTTGTGCGAAGCGGGATGTCTCGCTAGTATCGGCAAATTGAAGCGCTTAACTAAACAGCGCCCAATAAAAAAGCCCCTTTCAACTTCGACCTTGAAAGGGGCTCTGGGTTTGAACAGAGGGTAGAAGCCTCGGAACAAAACACTCTAGCGGGTGTGAGCGGATTT
>NZ_JASCOM010000264.1:0-7824 GCF_029959925.1 Pseudomonas sp. PS02303 | reverse complement strand
AGTCCATATAAATCGTCGACCAAACGTCCTATATTCGGACGTTGCACACGTACCACTTTGCAGTTTTCAGATGATCCCCGAATGGTTCTGAAGGCCAGACAAACCGGGCTTCACACGGTTTTTTGCGTCAGAGAGATCCTTGATGATCCAGATCCATCTTCCATTCCCCAGATCAGCGAGAACGCCATGACCGTTAAAGAATTGACCCAAGAAGCCAGACACAAAGAAGCGCTGAAAAAGTACCTGCAGGAGTCGCCCCAGCTAGCCGACGAGATCAAGGACCTGCCGGCCGACGATCAAAAAGACCAGATCCAGTGGGCGTTCGAGGATGAGGCGGAGTCCCAGGGCTTGCAGCCATGGGAACTGACGCTCAAGTACACCTCGACCCCTGAAGAGTTCGAGGCTGCGCGCCTGGTGCTGCACAAGGAGGCGGCCGAGGTGTTGGGGGTCGAGTGGGAAGAGTACTGCGAGATGAACAATCTGGTGGTTTGAGAGCAGCTTCAGGCTTCAAGCGGTAAGCTGCAAGTACAAGCAAAACTGCTTGAAACTTGGAGCTTGCCGCTCGAAGCTGCGTTTTAGAGGCTTAAGCGCATCGACAGGTCGACAGCCTTCACATCCTTGGTCATCGCACCAATCGAAATGTAATCCACCCCGGTTTCGGCGATCGGCAGCAGCGTGTTTTCGTTGATACCACCGCTGGCTTCCAGTTTCGCCTTGCCCGCGTTCAGGCGCACGGCTTCACGCATGTCATCCAGGCTCAACTCATCGAGCATGATGATGTCGGCACCCGCCGCCAGGGCTTCTTTCAATTCCGCCAGGCTTTCCACTTCAATCTCGACCGGCTTGCCCGGGGCGATCTTGTGCGCGGCGTTGATGGCCTCAGGAATGCCACCGCAGGCGGCGATGTGGTTTTCCTTGATCAGGAAGGCGTCGTACAGGCCGATGCGGTGGTTGTGGCAACCGCCGCAGGTCACGGCGTACTTCTGCGCCAGACGCAGCCCTGGCAGGGTTTTACGGGTGTCGAGCAGCTTCACCTGGGTCTCGGCGACAAAATCCGCCAGGTATTGCGCGCGCGTGGCCACGCCCGAGAGCAATTGCAGGAAATTCAGTGCGCAGCGTTCGCCGGTCAGCAGCGAGCGTGCCGGGCCCTCGAGGTGAAACAGCGCCTGATTGGGTTTCACCCGTTCGCCGTCACGCACCTGCCAGTGCACCGCGACCCGTGGATCGAGTTGCCGGAAAACGGCATCGACCCATGCGGTGCCGGCAATGACCGCGGCGTCGCGGGTGATGATGGTGGCTTTTGCCAGGCGTTCGGCCGGGATCAGCTGTGCGGTGATGTCGCCGCTGCCGATGTCTTCGAGCAACGCACGGCGCACGTTGGCTTCGATTTCGGCGGTCAAATCGGCGAGACGTAGATTCGGCATAACGGGCTCCACAAACAAAGTGGCCCGATTATAGGGCCATGGCGCGAGGCAACCCAAGGCATCAGAGGCGTTCCCCTCACCTGCAAACCTGCATTTGGTCGATTCCCTTGAATCATCGGCACTAAGTCAACGTCTTTCCTATGCGTCTATTTCGATACGTAGCACAGAGTCTGCTGGTACACGGGAGCGCTTTTGCAAGATAATCCGCCTTGCTTTTGACGTCATGGCTTTGACGTTCGTTTGGATACGACTATTCGCAGAATCACCGTTTCAGGAGGCTTGGATGCACAACGACGGGAATGTAGTGCCTTTGCACAAGGCGGCTACCGGTCAGGCGACGCAATCGCCGCTCGCCCGCCTGCCTGTGATTCTGCTTCAGGTTCGCGACAAGGCCACTCAACAGCTCAGGCATGGCTTGCAGGAGCTGTTTGATAACGCCGACGACACGCTGTTCGAAATGGCTGATCGGGCCCGCAGCGATGTCGAGCAGAACCTCTTTTTCGAAGCCATGCGCGACTTGCGACTCAAGCGAAAAAGCATCGAACGCGGTTTTCTCGAACACTTCTTCGAGGCGTTCGTCAGCCTCTCGCAGCACGACAGCGCACAGGCGGCCTTGCCTCAGGCATTGGCGTTTGAAACCGATGCATTGCCCAATGACGATCTGGAACGCAGCGTCGCGGTGGACGCCATGGTCAGCAAAGTGCTGAACCGCGACGGGTTCGCCCTTGACCAACTGACAGCCCGACTCAGTGCGTTGCTGGGCAAGGCGCTGGACGATGAGCACAACCCGCTGGGGCCTGCGCGGCTCTGCGAGTGTTTCTTGCAGGCCTGGCGCAACCTGGGGGTGGAGATCAAGGTCAAGCTGATCATTCTCAAACTATTCGATCGCTACGTGCTCAGCAGCACTGATCAGCTGTACGCCGAAGCCAATCAACTGCTCATCGCGACCGGCGTGTTGCCCGACCTCAAGCCCGCTCCCACGCGGCGAGCCAGCGATCATGCCGCCGCCAGCGCCTATGCCGAATCGATCGAAGTCGGCATCCACTCGGGCCATACACCGGTCGACGATGGCGTGCAGGAAGTCTTTGCCGCGTTGCAGGAGCTGCTGCTACACGTGCGCGGCAGTGTCGCGCCGACCCTCGAAGCCAGTGCCCAGACACAGCCCATTTCCACCCGAGACCTGTTGCGCCTGCTCTCGCACTTGCAGCAATACGTGCCGGCGCTGGCGACCCAGGACGACTTCGATCTGCGTAACCAGCTCGAACAGCTGCTAACCCGGGTCAGCGTCAAAAGCGGCAAGTCGCGCGTGGTCGGCGTGGCTGACGAAGACGTGATCAACCTGATCGCCATGCTCTTCGAATGCATCCTTGATGACCGCAACCTGCCTGACTCCCTCAAGGCGCTGATTGGTCGGTTGCAGATTCCGATGCTCAAAGTGGCGGTGCTCGACAAGAGCTTCTTCAGCCGGGCCAGCCACCCGGCCCGGCGTCTGCTCAACGAAATCGCTGCCGCCGCGATGGGCTGGGGCGAGTGCGATGACCACGAGCGTGACAGCCTGTACCTGCGCATCGAGCAAGTGGTCCAGCGCCTGTTGAACGACTTTGTTGACGATCCGGCGATCTTTTCCGAATTGCTGGCGGATTTTCTCGCCTTCACCAGTGATGAGCGCCGCCGCAGCGAACTGCTGGAACAGCGTACCCGTGACGCCGAGGAAGGCCGCGCCAGGACCGAACTGGCTCGCCAGCGTGTCGAGCAGGCGCTGAATCAGGCGTTATTGGGCAAAGTGCTGCCCCAGGCTGTGGTGGTCTTCGTGCAGGAGGCCTGGAGCAAAGTGCTGTTGTTGACCTGCCTCAAACATGGTGATGCGTCGGCGCAATGGCAGGCCGATGTGCAGACTATGGAGCAATTGATCTGGAGCGTGCAGCGCCATGACGAGCCCGATGCCGGCCTGCGTTTGTTGGCGCTGGTGCCCGGGCTGCTGAAGGCCTTGCGCGACGGATTGAGCAGCTCGGCGTTCGATCCGTTCGCCACCAGTGAGTTTTTCAGTGAGCTGGAAACCTTGCACGTGCAACGGTTCGAGCGCCCGGGTCAGACGGCTGAACAACCCGTCGACCCGCCGGTTATGGTCGAAGTGCTGCAGCAAATCGTGCTACACACCGCGGACGAAGGCCTGGCCGATGTGGTGTCTGTGCGGTTGCCGGCGGACGATGCCGGTTTGCTCCAGGTCGATCAACTGCGTCCGGGCTGCTGGGTCGAGTTTCAGGAAGACGATGAAAACACCCTGCGTTGCAAGCTGGCAGCGATCATCGATTCCACCGGCAAATACATCTTTGTCGACCGCACGGGAATGAAAGTGCTGGAGCGCAGCCGCACCGGCCTGGCCCTGGAATTTCGCCGTGGCGCGGTGCGGGCGCTGGACGATACCTTGCTGTTCGACCGGGCCCTGGAGTCGGTGCTGGGCAATCTGCGGCGTCTCAATCGCGGCAAGTGATCGCGCCCCGAGGGCCTATCGCGGCATACTGGGCGCCAACACAGTCGTCGTTGAAGGAACCTGTATGCAGTTGGACCCCGCGAGCGGTTGGTGTCAGGGCGTGCGTGTATGCCGCTCGCCCAACTTCAATGCGCGCCCCTCGGGCGAAATTTCCCTGCTGGTGATCCACAACATCAGCCTGCCGCCAGCGCAGTTCGCCACCGGCAAGGTGCAGGAATTTTTCCAGAATCGTCTGGATGTCACGGAGCATCCCTATTTTGCAGGTATTGCTGACCTGCGGGTGTCTGCGCACTTTCTGATCGAACGTGACGGCACCGTCACTCAGTTTGTCTCTTGTCTTGAGCGCGCCTGGCACGCCGGTGTCTCGAGTTTCGAGGGGCGGGAGACCTGCAACGATTTTTCTGTGGGCATCGAACTTGAGGGCACGGATGATCTTCCGTTCGAGGACGCCCAGTATCAGGCGTTGACGACTCTGACCCGACAACTGCAAAGCACATTTACGGCGATCACGGCGCAACGCATCTGCGGGCATAGCGACATCGCACCGGGGCGCAAGACGGATCCGGGACCCGCGTTCGACTGGGCACGCTACCGCGCCGCCTTGGCAAAAGCCGCTTTGGAACAAGAGGAACAACGATGAGTTTTCTGGTGTTGCTGTTGGCCGTCTGGATCGAGAAATTCTCGGCCTTGCGCCATCGGGTCCAACGTGACGGCGGTTGGGTGCGTGAGCTGAACAAGCTTGAAGTCAGCCCGCGCCTGATTGATCGGCCATGGCTGGTATTGGTGGTGCTGGTGTTGTTGCCGGTGGCGCTGCTGGGTTTGTTGCTGGTGGTGCTTGAACCGGTGGCCTACGGGTTGCTGGCGTTGCCGGTGCACCTGCTGGTGGTGATTTACAGTCTGGGTCGCGGCGATTTGCTGGCTGGCCTGGGACCGTTTCGCGATGCCTGGCGCCGGGAAGACCTGCAAGCCGCCGCCCATGTGGCGAAGCGCGACGTGGACATCTGCGCCGATAGCGGCGAGCAACTGCTTGAGCGGGTCGAAGGGCATTTGCTGTGGGAGGCATACCAGAGCTTTTTCGCGGTGATTTTCTGGTACTTCGTGCTGGGCCCGGTCGCCGCACTGAGCTACCGGCTGCTGGCGCTGGCCGAAGAGCACGGGCAGAACCCTGCTGTGGTCGAGCGCGCTGCACAGTTGCGTCATGCGTTTGATTGGGTGCCGGTGCGTCTGTTGGCGGCCAGTTTCGCGCTGGTCGGAAATTTTGTCGCGGTCAGCCGCGTCATGCTGCATGAACTGCTGAACTGGAACATCAGCGCTGCCCAGTTGATCGAGAAAGTTGGCCTGGTGGCTGGCGAAATTCCTGCACCGGTCGTCGGACCGGATGGTATCAACAGCCTGGACCGGATCTGGGAATTACTGCTGCGAGCGGCGGTGCTCTGGTATGCAGGTTTTGCGTTGTGGACGGTCCTTCCGTAAACCAACGGCTGTTTTATGTGAACGTCTTTGTGGAGAGGGGGCTAGCTCCCGCTGGGGCGCAGCGCCCTCAAACGGCCAGGCAAATATGTCAGGAAAACCCGCTCGCCTGCATTGCGTCTGCTTCGCAGACGAGCGGGAGCAAGCTCCCTCGCCACAAGATGATCATCGATCTCAAGTCCGGCGATCTGCCGTTAACCTTAAGTTACAAAACCCTCAGCCGATTTAAGCTATACAGGGATAGCGCTGAATAGTGGCTATCTGCCGTCGACCCGCGCCTGCCAATAAAAATAAGAATCAAAAGGGAGACTTCCAGTGAAGAGCTTGCTCTATCCCGCCGTCGCGCTGATGAATCGCCTGAGCTTCGGCATGAAGTTCAGCCTGATCAGTGTGCTGTTCCTCGTGCCGATGCTGGTGACCAACTTCTATCTGGTCCGCGACTCCTATCGTGAATTCCAGGGCACACAAGTCGAGCTGCAAAGCCTCGACCTGCTCGGCAGCAGCCTGACCCTGCGGCGTGATCTGGAAACCCTGAACAACCTGGTGCAAATCAACGTCACCCTTGGCCAGTCCGGCAAGGCCGGTAATGTCGAGACGAAGATCAGCACTCTGGAGCAAAGTGTTCTGGCCCGCCTGCAAGGGCTGACGGCGATGACCACTGATCCGGAGCAGATCACGGTTTTCGATGGCAAGCGCGATGAAATGATCGCGGCGTTCAAAGCCCAGCAAGCGGAAAACTCCCTGCAAAGCAAAAGTGGGATGATCGGCAAGTTGCTCGGCAGCGCGCAGATTTTCAGCCAGATCATCGCCAGTCAAGCCGGCCTCAGCCGCGATACCCAGAGCGACATGCGTCAGCTCAGCGAACTCATTACCAACGTCACTCCGCCTGTGACGCAGATCCTGGGCGACGGCCGGGCGATGGGTTCCTATTCGCTTGGGCAAGGTTTTCTGAATTCGTCGTCGAGCACCCGATTTGATGAGCTGCTGGCGCAGATCGAAAAGCTCCAGGGCGAATACGGTCTGAAGCTCAATGATGCATTGGGTTCCAGCAAAGCGGCGCGTGACACCCTGGCCGCCCAGGCCGAGAGCAGCAAGGCCTCGCTGAAAAAGGCCAGTGAACTGTTCGAAGAACAGGTGGTGATGGCCGACACCCTCGATGCGCCATGGCAGGCCTTTTACGACCAGGTCACAGGCCTGATGGACCAGACCTACCAACTCAACGAAGCCACCCTGGCATTCCTCGGCACCCAGTTGCAGCAGCGACTGGAGCAGAACCGCACCCACATGATCTTGCAGGCCGTGGCGCTGTCGGTGGTGTTTGTGTTGATTTTCTACCTCTACGGCGGCTTCTACGCCTCGACCCGCACCACCCTCAAACGTCTGGGCGCGACGCTGGACAAAGTTGCAGCGGGCGACATGACCGTCACCTTCCGGGCCGAAAGCCGCGATGAGTTGGGCGAGTTGGGCGAGGTGTTCAACGGCACCGTGAAGAAAATCCATGACCTGATCGAGCGCGTAGGCCAGACCGTCAACGAGGTCGAGCGCCAGGCCGGACAAGTCGAAAGTGTCTCTGCCCAAAGCAACCAGGCGGTGGCGGGGCAGCGTTCGCAGATCGAGCAGGTCGCCACGGCCATGAACCAGATGTCTGCCACCTCCCTTGAGGTGGCGCGCAGTGCCGCCGCAGCAGTCAGCAGTGCCCACAGCGTCAACGACGAAACCATCAGCGGTCGCGGCCTGGTGGCGTCCCAGCAGGGCAGCATCGCGCAACTGGCCAGCGAGATCGATCAGTCGGTGCGGGTGGTCAACCAATTGGCCAGCGACAGTCAATCCATCAGCCGCGTGCTGGAAGTGATCAAGAGCATTGCCGAGCAAACCAACCTCCTGGCGCTCAACGCCGCGATCGAAGCCGCTCGGGCCGGAGAGCAAGGCCGTGGTTTTGCGGTGGTGGCCGATGAGGTGCGGACCCTGGCCAAGCGCACTCAGCAATCGACCGAAGAAATCGAGCAGATGATCACCAAGCTCCAGAATGGTGTTGGCGCGGCGGTGAAAGCCATGGGCGTCAGCCATCAGGTGGCCGATGGCACCGTCGGGCAGTCGGAAAAGGTCCAGCAGGCGCTGGAGAACATCCTCGGTGCCGTCGGCATGATCGTCGACCAGAACCAACAGATCGCCGCCGCGGTGGAGCAGCAGACGGCAGTGGCCCACGACATCGACCAGAACATCGTCGAGATCAACCGCGCGGGTGAACGTACCGCCGAAGGGGCGCACCAGACCGAGGATGCCAGTCGAGCATTGTCGGCCCAAGTGTTGGAACTCAAACAATTGATCAGCGCGTTCCGGGTCTGACGACACACAAGGATCAAATGTGGGAGCGAGCCTGCTCGCGATAGGGGTGCGTCAGTCAGTAATGATGTCGACTGACACACCGCTATCGCGAGC